>NZ_JAZDRH010000125.1:0-202 GCF_047470865.1 Pseudomonas sp. F1_0610 | reverse complement strand
CAATACGTTGTGACAATGGCCCTGAGTACATCTCTGAAACAATAAAGGACTGGGCTAAAGAGCAGCAAATTACCATGCAGTATATCCAACCAGGCAAACCGACACAGAATGCTTATGTTGAGCGTTTTAACCGAACAGTGCGTCATGAATGGTTAGATTTAAACATCTTTGACAGCATTGAACAGGCTCAAGAACTTGCTAC
>NZ_JAZDRH010000124.1:0-207 GCF_047470865.1 Pseudomonas sp. F1_0610 | reverse complement strand
TAGTCGTTGGAACGCTCAGCGCGTCAGGCTTATTTCGCTTGATGCGTTCTCTGGGTTTGATACGCAAGTTCAGCTCCAGCTCACAGTAAATGCGGTAAACGCGCTTATGGTTCCATTTAAAACCTTTGACATTACGCAGGTACAAGAAGCATAGGCCAAATCCCCAGCGCTTTTTATTGTCGGTTAATCGAAGCAGCCAATCAGCAA
>NZ_JAZDRH010000123.1:0-230 GCF_047470865.1 Pseudomonas sp. F1_0610 | reverse complement strand
GAGTTGTCTTAATCACAGTTCTTTAAAAATTGAATCAAGCAATTCGTGTGGGTGCTTGTGTAGAAAGACTGAGGATCGCAAGATTTATCAGCAACACAAGTAGCTCTGTGAATTCACAAGAGTTTATTTAGATTGCTGAGCCAAAATTAGAAGCTTTTAGCTTCACAAGATTTAACTGAAGAGTTTGATCATGGCTCAGATTGAACGCTGGCGGCAGGCCTAACACATGC
>NZ_JAZDRH010000122.1:0-241 GCF_047470865.1 Pseudomonas sp. F1_0610 | reverse complement strand
AAAGGTTTTAAATGGAACCATAAGCGCGTTTACCGCATTTACTGTGAGCTGGAGCTGAACTTGCGTATCAAACCCAGAAAACGCATCAAGCGAGATAAGCCTGACGCGCTGAGGGTTCCAACGACTATTAACGATGTCTGGTCAATGGATTTTATGTCAGACAGTTTAGCCAGTGGCCGCAGCATCAGAACCTTTAATGTCATTGATGATTTTAATCGCGAATGCTTGGCTATAGATGTTG
>NZ_JAZDRH010000121.1:0-242 GCF_047470865.1 Pseudomonas sp. F1_0610 | reverse complement strand
ATCCCTGCGCAAGGAGATGGCGAAAGAGGCGATAATCAAACATGCCATCAGCATTCGCCTTGCTTGCAGCTGTCTAGGTATTAGCGAGAGCTGTTTTTACTATCAAAGCAAGCTCAATGCTGAGAACGAGCAGATTGCTGATTGGCTGCTTCGATTAACCGACAATAAAAAGCGCTGGGGATTTGGCCTATGCTTCTTGTACCTGCGTAATGTTAAAGGTTTTAAATGGAACCATAAGCGCG
>NZ_JAZDRH010000120.1:0-243 GCF_047470865.1 Pseudomonas sp. F1_0610 | reverse complement strand
CTTCTTGCCTAAATGCTTTATTGGCTCACAGAGTATAAGACAGAGGTTGCTTTTATCCATTAGATTATAGGTCTTTATTGAAAGCGAAACAGGCGATTAAGCTTTATTTTTTACGGACATAAAAAAATCCCAGCCTATTGCTAAGCTGGGATTTTGTTTTAGGCGCTTGACGGTGACCTACTCTCACATGGGGAGACCCCACACTACCATCGGCGATACATCGTTTCACTTCTGAGTTCGGGA
>NZ_JAZDRH010000119.1:0-248 GCF_047470865.1 Pseudomonas sp. F1_0610 | reverse complement strand
CGAAGCCACCAAGCCTGTTACCCTAAGCAGCATCCAACGCGATATCAAACCCGCCCGTGTAGGTCAGTTTGTTGCTAAAACAGGTGCTACCACCTTAATCAACTCACAGTACGACAAAACCAAAAAACCTACCTGATTACCAGCACAGATGCCTTAGGACGAAAGGTAGAAACCTTATCCAATGCCGATGGCAAATTACTGTCAAGAACTGTTAATGGTGTAGTAGAACAACGCGTTGTTTTTGAAAA
>NZ_JAZDRH010000118.1:0-250 GCF_047470865.1 Pseudomonas sp. F1_0610 | reverse complement strand
GGCAAACGCCAAACAGAAAAAGGCCACATCAACTACCAATATGACCCCCTAGATCGCCTAATAGAAGCCAAACCTGACCAAGCCCTGCAAGCCCTAGGCCTACCCGATGAAGGCTACACCTATGACGCCATCAGCAACCGCATCGGCAGCCGTCACCAACCGGGTGAATGGCAATACAACGCCAACGATCAATTGATCCGCTGGGGAACTGGTAGCCAGCAAGAAAACTTAAGCTACAGCCCAACAGGCC
>NZ_JAZDRH010000117.1:0-254 GCF_047470865.1 Pseudomonas sp. F1_0610 | reverse complement strand
GGCAAACGCCAAACAGAAAAAGGCCACATCAACTACCAATATGACCCCCTAGATCGCCTAATAGAAGCCAAACCTGACCAAGCCCTGCAAGCCCTAGGCCTACCCGATGAAGGCTACACCTATGACGGACGCCATCAGCAACCGCATCGGCAGCCGTCACCAACCGGGTGAATGGCAATACAACGCCAACGATCAATTGATCCGCTGGGGAACTGGTAGCCAGCAAGAAAACTTAAGCTACAGCCCAACAGGCC
>NZ_JAZDRH010000116.1:0-254 GCF_047470865.1 Pseudomonas sp. F1_0610 | reverse complement strand
TACACAATGGCTTTGGAGTTATAACAACGAACGCCCTCACACTGCTATCGGAGGAGTACCGCCAAGGCAGTTATTACAGGCAGCTTAAATTCTACAAATGAGCACTGTGGAAAATGGGGGGATTACAGTATGACCTCTGGCATCGGTGACTAGGCGGCGGTATTTGTTTTCAAAAACAACGCGTTGTTCTACTACACCATTAACAGTTCTTGACAGTAATTTGCCATCGGCATTGGATAAGGTTTCTACCTTTC
>NZ_JAZDRH010000115.1:0-255 GCF_047470865.1 Pseudomonas sp. F1_0610 | reverse complement strand
AAAGCATTTAGGCAAGAAGTCTTAACTGTTACGGGGTAATTTGTGTAGTAGAAATTTCACTAAGTTTAAAAGATCGCAGATTAACGCTGTAAGATAAAGAAAGGTAATAACCAGCATTAGTCTATTGCCCTTAGTAAGAAAAATAGCTACTAAGGTATCTTTTAAAAATGCGTTTGGCGTCTGTTTTAATTCGTTCGCTGATGATGAAGCGTTCTTACACCTAGGCTTTGCTTGCCTTTGTGCTCGGACACTCAG
>NZ_JAZDRH010000114.1:0-255 GCF_047470865.1 Pseudomonas sp. F1_0610 | reverse complement strand
GCCTTTTGGGCTGGTATAGCGCGTCACTTGGTCAAAGTCGGTGGAGTATTCAAAGTGTTCGGTGGTGCCATCAGGGTGTGTGATTGTTACTGGGCGCTGGGTGGCACTGTAGTCAATGGTGGTGGTAGTGTAATCCCCCCTCAAAACCACGGAGGCTATTTGTAGAAAATTTCATTAATATAAACTCAAGGAGTTTTCTATGCGTAAATCAAAATTCACTGAGAGCCAGATTATGGCAATTCTCAAACAAAATGA
>NZ_JAZDRH010000113.1:0-255 GCF_047470865.1 Pseudomonas sp. F1_0610 | reverse complement strand
GCCAGATTATGGCAATTCTCAAACAAAATGAGGCTGGAGTTCCAGTCCCTGAGCTATGCCGTGAGCATGGTATTAGCTCAGCTTCGTTCTACAAGTGGCGCTCAAAATATGGTGGCATGGACACTTCACTCATGAAGCGCATGAAAGAGCTTGAAGAAGAGAACCGTCGGCTCAAAAAAATGTATGCCGAAGAGCGTCTTAAAGCTGAGATTCGATTGGAAGCTCTTGAGGGAAAGCTCTAAAGCCATCCCTGCG
>NZ_JAZDRH010000112.1:0-255 GCF_047470865.1 Pseudomonas sp. F1_0610 | reverse complement strand
GCGCAAGGAGATGGCGAAAGAGGCGATAATCAAACATGCCATCAGCATTCGCCTTGCTTGCAGCTGTCTAGGTATTAGCGAGAGCTGTTTTTACTATCAAAGCAAGCTCAATGCTGAGAACTAGCAGATTGCTGATTGGCTGCTTCGATTAACCGACAATAAAAAGCGCTGGGGATTTGGCCTATGCTTCTTGTACCTGCGTAATGTCAAAGGTTTTAAATGGAACCATAAGCGCGTTTACCGCATTTACTGTGA
>NZ_JAZDRH010000111.1:0-255 GCF_047470865.1 Pseudomonas sp. F1_0610 | reverse complement strand
ACGACAAAACCCCAACGCTCAAAGGCAGCCTAGACAAAACACTAGATAGCACAGAGCAACTGGTGATTTACCGTGATGGTAAAAAAGTAGGTATAGCCACAGTTAGCAACACCCAATGGGAATTTACGGACAGCATCGCCAACGACGGCAACTACACATACGTCGCCCGCGTAGAAGATGCAGCAGGCAACCAAGGCGTAGAATCTAACGAATACCAAATCACCTTAGATACCGCAGCGCCAAGCCAAACGGTGA
>NZ_JAZDRH010000110.1:0-255 GCF_047470865.1 Pseudomonas sp. F1_0610 | reverse complement strand
TTGACTCGCTGGCAAAGAACACGGCGGCCTCCTTTAAGATGTTGCGCTCTTGCTCAACACGCTTCAGTTCGCGCTTTAAACGGGCGATCTCAGCCTGTAAATCATTATCTTCCAGTCGTTTTTTAACTGGTTTGGAAAAGATCTTAATCCAGTTGTACAGTGTCTTATCACTGATGCCTAAGCGCTTAGCAACGTCTACAACAGCATAACCATGGAGGGTCACTTGGTTGACTGCTTCTTGCTTAAACTCATCTG
>NZ_JAZDRH010000109.1:0-255 GCF_047470865.1 Pseudomonas sp. F1_0610 | reverse complement strand
GCGCAAGGAGATGGCGAAAGAGGCGATAATCAAACATGCCATCAGCATTCGCCTTGCTTGCAGCTGTCTAGGTATTAGCGAGAGCTGTTTTTACTATCAAAGCAAGCTCAATGCTGAGAACTAGCAGGTTGCTGATTGGCTGCTTCGATTAACCGACAATAAAAAGCGCTGGGGATTTGGCCTATGCTTCTTGTACCTGCGTAATGTCAAAGGTTTTAAATGGAACCATAAGCGCGTTTACCGCATTTACTGTGA
>NZ_JAZDRH010000108.1:0-255 GCF_047470865.1 Pseudomonas sp. F1_0610 | reverse complement strand
CGACGTTGATAGGCTGGGTGTGTAAGCGTTGTGAGGCGTTGAGCTAACCAGTACTAATTGCCCGTGAGGCTTGACCATATAACACCCAAACAATTTGGGTAGTTGAAAAGATACAACCAAAAGTTCTATGAACTGCAAATACCTGATACTATACACATACCGAATCTGAGTTAGCGCCTAGCGAGAACTCGAAAAGAATTGCTTGACGAACATAGAGCATTGGAACCACCTGATCCCATCCCGAACTCAGAAGTG
>NZ_JAZDRH010000107.1:0-255 GCF_047470865.1 Pseudomonas sp. F1_0610 | reverse complement strand
CTGCGTCGATTAACGTTGCGCAGGAAACCTTGGTCTTTCGGCGTGGATGTTTTTCACACCCATTATCGTTACTCATGTCAGCATTCGCACTTGTGATACCTCCAGCAAGCTTCTCAACTCACCTTCATAGGCTTACACAACGCTCCTCTACCGCTCATCCAGAGGATGAACCCGTAGCTTCGGTGTATGGTTTGAGCCCCGTTACATCTTCCGCGCAGGCCGACTCGACTAGTGAGCTATTACGCTTTCTTTAAA
>NZ_JAZDRH010000106.1:0-255 GCF_047470865.1 Pseudomonas sp. F1_0610 | reverse complement strand
CCCCCATATTCAGACAAAGTTTCTCGTGCTCCGTCCTACTCGATTTCACTTCTATGACCTTTTCGTGTACGGGGCTATCACCCACTATGGCCGGCTTTCCCACACCGTTCCACTAAAATCAAAGAAGCTTAAGGGCTGGTCCCCGTTCGCTCGCCGCTACTGAGGGAATCTCGGTTGATTTCTTTTCCTCAGGGTACTTAGATGTTTCAGTTCCCCTGGTTCGCCTCTTACACCTATGTATTCAGTGCAAGATAT
>NZ_JAZDRH010000105.1:0-255 GCF_047470865.1 Pseudomonas sp. F1_0610 | reverse complement strand
TTTAAAGAAAGCGTAATAGCTCACTAGTCGAGTCGGCCTGCGCGGAAGATGTAACGGGGCTCAAACCATACACCGAAGCTACGGGTTCATCCTCTGGATGAGCGGTAGAGGAGCGTTGTGTAAGCCTGTGAAGGTGAGTTGAGAAGCTTGCTGGAGGTATCACAAGTGCGAATGCTGACATGAGTAACGATAATGGGTGTGAAAAACATCCACGCCGAAAGACCAAGGTTTCCTGCGCAACGTTAATCGACGCAG
>NZ_JAZDRH010000104.1:0-255 GCF_047470865.1 Pseudomonas sp. F1_0610 | reverse complement strand
CAGAACCTTTAATGTCATTGATGATTTTAATCGCGAATGCTTGGCTATAGATGTTGATTTATCTTTGCCTAGCGCACGAGTTATTCGATCGTTAGAGCAAATCATTGAGTGGCGCGGTAAGCCAAACACAATACGTTGTGACAATGGCCCTGAGTACATCTCTGAAACAATAAAGGACTGGGCTAAAGAGCAGCAAATTACCATGCAGTATATCCAACCAGGCAAACCGACACAGAATGCTTATGTTGAGCGTTT
>NZ_JAZDRH010000103.1:0-255 GCF_047470865.1 Pseudomonas sp. F1_0610 | reverse complement strand
CCCCCATATTCAGACAAAGTTTCTCGTGCTCCGTCCTACTCGATTTCACTTCTATGACCTTTTCGTGTACGGGGCTATCACCCACTATGGCCGGCTTTCCCACACCGTTCCACTAAAATCAAAGAAGTTTAAGGGCTGGTCCCCGTTCGCTCGCCGCTACTGAGGGAATCTCGGTTGATTTCTTTTCCTCAGGGTACTTAGATGTTTCAGTTCCCCTGGTTCGCCTCTTACACCTATGTATTCAGTGCAAGATAT
>NZ_JAZDRH010000102.1:0-278 GCF_047470865.1 Pseudomonas sp. F1_0610 | reverse complement strand
AACACTTTGAATACTCCACCGACTTTGACCAAGTGACGCGCTATACCAGCCCAAAAGGCATCGTAGCCAAACTGACCTACGATACTAATGGCAACGTTATTAACGTAATTGAAGCGCTAGGTAGCGCCAACGAACGTCAAACACACTTCATCTACGACCAGTACGGCCAAGCTAGCCAAATTACCATTGGCAACGGCAATAACAGCCGCACCATCAAACTCAAATATGACAATAACGGCAATATCAACGAACTCACGGATAGCAAAGGCAACACCTAC
>NZ_JAZDRH010000101.1:0-291 GCF_047470865.1 Pseudomonas sp. F1_0610 | reverse complement strand
GCCAGATTATGGCAATTCTCAAACAAAATGAGGCTGGAGTTCCAGTCCCTGAGCTATGCCGTGAGCATGGTATTAGCTCAGCTTCGTTCTACAAGTGGCGCTCAAAATATGGTGGCATGGACACTTCGCTCATGAAGCGCATGAAAGAGCTTGAAGAAGAGAATCGTCGGCTCAAAAAAATGTATGCCGAAGAGCGTCTTAAAGCTGAGATTCGATTGGAAGCTCTTGAGGGAAAGCTCTAAAGCCATCCCTGCGCAAGGAGATGGCGAAAGAGGCGATAATCAAACATGC
>NZ_JAZDRH010000100.1:0-302 GCF_047470865.1 Pseudomonas sp. F1_0610 | reverse complement strand
CCGAAGAGCGTCTTAAAGCTGAGATTCGATTGGAAGCTCTTGAGGGAAAGCTCTAAAGCCATCCCTGCGCAAGGAGATGGCGCAAGAGGCGATAATCAAACATGCCATCAGCATTCGCCTTGCTTGCAGCTGTCTAGGTATTAGCGAGAGCTGTTTTTACTATCAAAGCAAGCTTAATGCTGAGAACGAGCAGATTGCTGATTGGCTGCTTCGATTAACCGACAATAAAAAGCGCTGGGGATTTGGCCTATGCTTCTTGTACCTGCGTAATGTTAAAGGTTTTAAATGGAACCATAAGCGCG
>NZ_JAZDRH010000099.1:0-311 GCF_047470865.1 Pseudomonas sp. F1_0610 | reverse complement strand
CCATTATCAATTAAACTCTACAAGATTCCTTCATATATATTAATCTTAAACCCTAGATTATTTTGATGAAAATCACTGGTTGAAATGCCGCATCTAATGCAACGACCAGGGTTTAATGGATTTGTATTCTGAATAGCCATATCAATAGTTACATTAGCACCTTTGAACTGCTCTTGAATAGCGCCAAATAGTTTTTTCTCTGCATGATTGAAGTTGAAAGCTCCCTCTCTCCATACATCAGGTATTAGCCTTTCATCTTTAACATTGCAGTTAAAACTTATTATAGGTCTATTACTCTAATTCCAAATAAC
>NZ_JAZDRH010000098.1:0-312 GCF_047470865.1 Pseudomonas sp. F1_0610 | reverse complement strand
GTTTGGCTTACCGCGCCACTCAATGATTTGCTCTAACGATCGAATAACTCGTGCGCTAGGCAAAGATAAATCAACATCTATAGCCAAGCATTCGCGATTAAAATCATCAATGACATTAAAGGTTCTGATGCTGCGGCCACTGGCTAAACTGTCTGACATAAAATCCATTGACCAGACATCGTTAATAGTCGTTGGAACGCTCAGCGCGTCAGGCTTATTTCGCTTGATGCGTTCTCTGGGTTTGATACGCAAGTTCAGCTCCAGCTCACAGTAAATGCGGTAAACGCGCTTATGGTTCCATTTAAAACCTTT
>NZ_JAZDRH010000097.1:0-331 GCF_047470865.1 Pseudomonas sp. F1_0610 | reverse complement strand
GAGCAAGGACGTTTGATCACAGAAACTGACCCTATGGGGAATCAGATCAAACATGAATATGGCAACAGCGCCGATGTTGTAGGACGACTGATCAAAACCATCTACCCTACCTACAGTGAAACCTACCACTACGATCAAAAGGGACGTACCACCCAAACCACACAGTGGCTAAGCGCCACAGAACAACTCACCAGCCAATACAGCTATGATGAACAAGGGCAACTGGTCAGCAGCACCTTACCTGGCAACCGCACCCAGCAAACTCAATACGATGAACTAGGCAACATCACCGTCACCACGGACTCACTGGGCAACACCACCACACAGGTGT
>NZ_JAZDRH010000096.1:0-334 GCF_047470865.1 Pseudomonas sp. F1_0610 | reverse complement strand
GGTTTTTTATTATCTATAGGAAATGAAATATGAAAACCAGCACAGCAGGTATTGCTTTTACTAAAGCGTGGGAAGGCTGCAAGCTCGCAGCTTATCAAGACAGTGTAGGCGTGTGGACAATCGGCTATAGTCACACGCGAACAGCCAAAAAAGGCATGACGATCACGCAAGAACAAGCGGATGCGTTGTTGCTTGAAGATATCGCAGTGTAATCCCCCCTCAAAACCACAGAGGCTATTTGTAGAAAATTTCATTAATATAAACTCAAGGAGCTTTCTATGCGCAAATCAAAATTCACTGAGAGCCAGATTATGGCAATTCTCAAACAAAATGA
>NZ_JAZDRH010000095.1:0-344 GCF_047470865.1 Pseudomonas sp. F1_0610 | reverse complement strand
TCCAAAGCCATTGTGTAGCAAGTTCTTGAGCCTGTTCAATGCTGTCAAAGATGTTTAAATCTAACCATTCATGACGCACTGTTCGGTTAAAACGCTCAACATAAGCATTCTGTGTCGGTTTGCCTGGTTGGATATACTGCATGGTAATTTGCTGCTCTTTAGCCCAGTCCTTTATTGTTTCAGAGATGTACTCAGGGCCATTGTCACAACGTATTGTGTTTGGCTTACCGCGCCACTCAATGATTTGCTCTAACGATCGAATAACTCGTGCGCTAGGCAAAGATAAATCAACATCTATAGCCAAGCATTCGCGATTAAAATCATCAATGACATTAAAGGTTCTG
>NZ_JAZDRH010000094.1:0-360 GCF_047470865.1 Pseudomonas sp. F1_0610 | reverse complement strand
ACTTACGCCAAAGCATCAATCCCCTCAACCAAAGCGAAACCTATGAAACCGACTTTGCTGGGCGTATAACCCAATACACCAACGCCCTAGGCTTTAGCAGCCAACAAAGCTACACCTTTGATCACACTGGCTCATGTATTAGCCTTAAAAACACCCTAGGTGAAACTCGCCAAGAACACTACAACCTTGTCAACCAACTGATAGAAATCACCTCACCCACAGGCTTAAAAACCCAACAAACCTATGATGAGCAAGGACGTTTGATCACAGAAACTGACCCTATGGGGAATCAGATCAAACATGAATATGGCAACAGCGCCGATGTTGTAGGACGACTGATCAAAACCATCTACCCTACCT
>NZ_JAZDRH010000093.1:0-365 GCF_047470865.1 Pseudomonas sp. F1_0610 | reverse complement strand
TTAGCTACGACAGCCAAGAAAAACTGATCAACGCCAAAGACCGTGATAACCGCAGCGTCACCTACCACTGGAACGGCAACCAACTGCGAACAGTGACAGACGTTTTAGGCTTTGATTGGTCGTACCAGTACAACCATGACAGCCAACTCATACAACGCACCGAACCTGATGGCGGCGTCTTTAAAGTTGTATATGACGCCTCAGTACCTGCCGCACAAGTGGCAATGACCAGCGGTAGACTAACCGAAGCCACCAAGCCTGTTACCCTAAGCAGCATCCAACGCGATATCAAACCCGCCCGTGTAGGTCAGTTTGTTGCTAAAACAGGTGCTACCACCTTAATCAACTCACAGTACGACAAAACC
>NZ_JAZDRH010000092.1:0-371 GCF_047470865.1 Pseudomonas sp. F1_0610 | reverse complement strand
CATCTAGATACTCATTTAGGTTATTTTTTAATTCATTTATATTATTTTTATACAATAACTGTTTTGGAACTCCAGCAAAACAGTTATTAATAAAGCATGCGAGCTTTCCATTTTTATCTATGGCGTTCCATCTTATAATAGAGCCAAACCCAGGCTCCCAGTTTTTATGTAGCATATTTTAATACCCATCAAGCGTTTAAACTCAGCTATATCTACTTTTTCGTAATGAAAAATCTTCCATACAACGCCACTTATCCTATCTCTAACTTCATCTATGTTATATGTATTAATAACATCAGAATCTAGGTCTCCAGCATATTCATAAAATCTATCTTTATCGATACTCATTGTTAAATCTGTAATAAATAAGG
>NZ_JAZDRH010000091.1:0-374 GCF_047470865.1 Pseudomonas sp. F1_0610 | reverse complement strand
CTTAACTCAACTATTTATAACTATGAATCCCAGCACTTCTCTCCATGCTTTATCTATCATTGCCCACTACCATGGCGTCTCTGTTGATGCGGCCGATATAACTCACCGTTTTATAGAAGAAGGTGAATTATATCTCAATTTAAATACATGGTTATTAGCCGCTAAGCATTTAGAACTTAAAGCCAAAGTGGTTAAAAAAGATATTGAACGCTTAGATATGGTTTCACTACCTGCGGTAGTTTGGGGTGAGGATGGTGAGCATTTTATTTTAGCCAAAGTGGACGGCGATCGTTTTTTAATTCAAGACCTGACTTTAAATAAACCTTTAGTTCTGGAAAAAGAAGAATTTGCTAAAAAATACTCAGGAACTTTAA
>NZ_JAZDRH010000090.1:0-384 GCF_047470865.1 Pseudomonas sp. F1_0610 | reverse complement strand
ATATATCTCCTATAATAATTTTTTTATCATCCTGATACATTATTTTATTCTGACGATTAATATAATCTTTATAAACATCACTCTCATATACTTTACGTTTAAGTTCCTCATTATCTGTTTTTAAAGTAGTAAAATTGTCCTGCGCCTCAGCTGGAATAACCTCAGAAACTATACATCTCTTAAGATTTTCTATGCCGACTTTAAATCTTTTCATATGATAAACTTCAGACTCATACCATATTGTTGGCTTTATCATAAAAGAACAGCCTACTAACAAGAAAAGAGTTAAAATAGTTGACCATTTAAAAACCTTCATGTATCTATTCTCCACTAGATAAATCGCCTAAAACTTTAAACCTAAGTTTATACTAGATATATCTCTAG
>NZ_JAZDRH010000089.1:0-394 GCF_047470865.1 Pseudomonas sp. F1_0610 | reverse complement strand
TAACATCAGTAAATTTAATGACGTCAATATCATTCTCATGAGAATTAACATCGTCATAATTATTAATTATGTCCTTACCATCACCTATACTGAATTGATAGGTGTTATTGCTGGTAATATAAGGATTGTACCAACCTTGGAAAATACTGCGACCGCCTTCCAAATAGTCGTTACCTGTGCCACCAACGAGCAGGTTTTCACCGCCAGCAGCGCCATATAACTTATCGTCTCCTTCACCACCATACAGCTCATTATTGCCGTAGGCACCACCACTAAGAATATCGTTGCCAGAACCACCGTAGAGTTTGTCACTACCATTGCCACCATATAACTCATCATCGCCAGAGCCACCATACAATGTGTCGTCACCATCACCACCTTGTAAGATGTCATT
>NZ_JAZDRH010000088.1:0-462 GCF_047470865.1 Pseudomonas sp. F1_0610 | reverse complement strand
AGCCTTGATCCGAATGCAGCCACACAGTGCCTCCGGGCTTACGACGCCAGTAAGCAGCCATTAAAGCATCTTGAACCAGAGTGTCAGTCATCCGCTCAGACATCGACCAGCCAACAATGCTGCGTGCTAACAAGTCCATGACTACAGCCAAGAACAAGAAGCCTTCCTGGGTATGAATATCGGTGATATCGCTGACCCACCACTGGTTAGGTGCAGACACATTAAAAGCACGGTCGAGCGTGTTTGGTGCTGTGATATCAGGCTTACCGCTATAGTAGCCTTTAGGTCTTTTATAGCCGCGTTGCGCACAAACCTGCGCCAATCTCATTAATCTCAGTATTCGATCGCGCCCACATTTGACACCAGCCTCAGCAAGATCAAGATGGATATTGCGATAGCCATAGTGTCCACCACTTGCCAGCCAATAGTGTTTAACCAAAGGCAGTAAGCGTTGATCATCCT
>NZ_JAZDRH010000087.1:0-500 GCF_047470865.1 Pseudomonas sp. F1_0610 | reverse complement strand
CTTACCGTCTTTATCGCGAGATGGGCTTGCAGGTGTGCACAAAGCGTAGAAAAAAGTTAACGCGCCCTCTAAGCCCCCATGCTAGTTCCTAGTGGCACTAACTAACGCTGGTCGATAGGTTTTGTATCGGATCAGCTGGCTAATGGCCGTCGACTCTGCGTGTTAAATGTCGTAGATGATTACAGCCGCGAAGTTATTAGGCAGCTTGTGTCTGTATCAATCTCTGGCCCACAAGTAGCTCGTTATCTTTCTCAACTTATTGAAACAAGAGGCAAACCTAAAGCGATAGTTTGTGATAGCGGCCCAGAATACACCAGTAAAGCGCTGTTCTTTTGGAGCAAAGAGCAGCAAGTGCCACTTTCATTTTATTCAATTAGGAAAATCTACACAAAATGCATTTGTAGAAAGCTTGAATGGTAAGTTTAGGAATGAGTGCTTGAACCTACATTGGTTTAGAACGCTGGCGGAAGCCACTTATAAAATAGAGCAATGGAGACAAC
>NZ_JAZDRH010000086.1:0-517 GCF_047470865.1 Pseudomonas sp. F1_0610 | reverse complement strand
GCTCTATTTTATAAAAATATTAAAGCTAATGATATTGTTTTAACTAGTGATGCTTTGAATTGTACTGTTGATATTTGGCAAGATCCAATTGTAGAGGGCATGTTGTTCTTAACTGATTCCTTAAAAGAAAAGCTAGAAGAAGCGGGTGTTGTAAAAACTTGGAAGTTAATTGAGTGTAAAATAAAGGATTGATCAGATACATTATTTAATGTGGCTTTTAATTAAAAGATATCATCCATTTTAGTTAAAATAAAATGCTCACCATTCTCGCACAAAACTACCGAAGGTAGTGAAACCATTTCTAAGCGTTCAATATCTTTTTTAACCACTTTGGCTTTAAGTTCTAAATGCTTAGCGGCTAATAGCCATGTGTTTAAATTAATATTTATTTAACCTTCTTCTATAAAACGGTGAGTTATATCGGCCGCATCAACAGAGACGCCATGGTAGTGGGCAATGATAGATAAAGCATGAAGTGAAGTGCTGGGGTTCATAGTTATAAATAGTTGAGTTAAGT
>NZ_JAZDRH010000085.1:0-534 GCF_047470865.1 Pseudomonas sp. F1_0610 | reverse complement strand
ACGATGTTAATTCTCATGAGAATGATATTGACGTCATTAAATTTACTGATGTTAATAGTGATGAAGTTAGTTATCGCGGTGAGAATTATGATCTTATTATCGAGTACGGTAATAACGACAGTATTCGAGTATTGAACTTCTTTAAAGGTAGTCAATATTGGATCAATGAGATTCACTTTGCAGATAAAGTTGTCACTCATGCTGATCTCTATCAAATTGAAATAGCTATAGCTGTAACAGAAGCTGACTATGCTCATCAATGGTCAGGAAGCACGACAATCACAACAACACTATCAGACTCAATTAACTTCTCAGGCCATAATGGTAACGATATTATTCGCGGCACTGATGCTGGAAGTAAGATTTCAGGCGGCGCTGGGAACGATATACTTTATGGTGGTGCAGGGAATGACATCTTACAAGGTGGTGATGGTGACGACACATTGTATGGTGGCTCTGGCGATGATGAGTTATATGGTGGCAATGGTAGTGACAAACTCTACGGTGGTTCTGGCAACGATATTCTTAGTGGTG
>NZ_JAZDRH010000084.1:0-617 GCF_047470865.1 Pseudomonas sp. F1_0610 | reverse complement strand
TCTGCATCAAAGTACTGCCCAGGGTAGCGCAGGTTCATGGTGATCAGGTTGGTGCTGTCGGGGGTGGTTTCCCCAAAAGCTTGCATTTGGGCTTGCCACGTTGTGGTGCCTTCACTGTTGGCGGCTATTTGTGGTGTGCCTAGGTGGTCGTTATAAAGGTAATGGTAGCTGGCGTTATTCAGTGTGCCTGTGGTGGTGGCGCTGTGGTTAAGGTTGGCTTGCCAGAGGGGTTGTGTTCCCCACTCACTGTCAGGTTTCCAGCCATAGGCTATTTGTAGTTGGCCTTGTTCGTTTAGTTCGCCGATGAGGCCTTCATCGGTATATAGGTAGTAGGTGGTTTCGCCATTGATTTGTTTACTAATACGTTGCCCAAAGGGGTTGTAGTGGTAGGTGGCGATTTCAGTGTCGTTACGTTTGATGCTGTTTAAGCGGTCGTCGGTGTTGTAACCGTAGTCTAGGGTTTCTAGGGCGGTTTTCTTTTGGATGAGCTGGCCTGTTGGGCTGTAGCTTAAGTTTTCTTGCTGGCTACCAGTTCCCCAGCGGATCAATTGATCGTTGGCGTTGTATTGCCATTCACCCGGTTGGTGACGGCTGCCGATGCGGTTGCTGATGGCGTC
>NZ_JAZDRH010000083.1:0-626 GCF_047470865.1 Pseudomonas sp. F1_0610 | reverse complement strand
GCTTCGCTAAGGCGAGCTATTTCGCTGCCGTTGCGGTAGATCGCTAGGTATTCACCAGCGCCTAGGGCTTGGCTGAGGCTGCCTTTCAGTGTAGGAGTAGTATCGTTGGTAATTCCTTTATCACCAATATCACCCTGTGTAGGGTCAACATCATCAATAATTTGATCAATAGAAACACTTTGCGTTGGCGCTTTGGTGTCCAGTTCGATGTCGTATTGGTTAGAAACAGTGCCTGTGTTGCCTGCTTTGTCGACTACTTGGGCGGTGTAGCTGTAGTTGCCGTCGTTTGTGAGGTTGTCTTCAAAGCTCCAGCTCACGCCATCTGCTGCAACGGTGGCTTTGCCTACTTGGGTGCCGTCACGGAAGATGAGGATTTCTTCACCTGCTCCTAGGGCGGCATCTAGGCTGCCGTGTAGGGTTGGCGTTTTGTCGTTGGTTGAGCCACCATGAGCTACGCTGCCCGTTTGAGGGGCTTCGTCGTCTACAATGTCGGTGATAGTCACCGTTTGGCTTGGCGCTGCGGTATCTAAGGTGATTTGGTATTCGTTAGATTCTACGCCTTGGTTGCCTGCTGCATCTTCTACGCGGGCGACGTATGTGTAGTTGCCGTCGTTGGCGATGCTGTC
>NZ_JAZDRH010000082.1:0-665 GCF_047470865.1 Pseudomonas sp. F1_0610 | reverse complement strand
ACTGGGATTATCACACTTTGGATACTCATCATAGGGTAAGCCTGGCGATTTACAGTTAACTCTAATTTTTATTACGTCACATTCTAAAAAATAAACTTTAAATGAACAAAAATCTTTTTTATAGTCATACTCTGGAATATCTACAATAGCTTCATGATAACTGGTGTTTTCTTTCATTTTTTGTTCAAAAACTTCCCAACCTTTAGTATCATTAGAGTATGGACTTTCTCCCAATTTACTTGTATCTAATCGGCGCCATTTTATTTTGACTTTAAACTCAGGATCCCATGCTTTAGGAATAACGATTGAACCACCTTCACTTGTGGCATAACCTAGATGCCCATTGGCTATATATGTGCGCATTTCATAGCGTGTGAGATTCCATGCTTCCATTGGTACCCACACCATTTCTTTGCGTTCACGTGCGAGCTTTTCAGCTTCACTTTCACAACCTGCTAACAATAATGAAAACAGTATTAGCGTTATAGCTTGTAGTTTCATTTAAATCTCCTTAGGCTTGGAGTAATCTACTAGTTAACTTCTCTAGTTATATCGGCAACTCAGAAAATTAGTATATAAAAGTAAATATATTTATAAAAAACACCAGATTCCAAAATATTTGAGTAGTATTCAGTCACTCTACTTTCTATCGAGAATCTATATAC
>NZ_JAZDRH010000081.1:0-677 GCF_047470865.1 Pseudomonas sp. F1_0610 | reverse complement strand
ATTAAGAAGTAGATATGGGACGTATGATAGGAACAAATAAATTTAATAATCATCAGCCTACGTCAAAACTGGCAATAATGACTGATAGTCAAGGTAGGCTTTTAACAGCATTTCCAGGGACATTATAATGTGCGATATTAAAAAAGAAAAGCGTTACACAAAGTCAAAAAAAGAAAAGCAGTACATTTTGGGTTTACTCGAATCAAAGAAATTTATCTATGAGACAGAAGAAGGAAAAAGAATTTTATCTCAACTTAGTAAAGAATATGGTGGAATTCCAAAAACTGGATATTCGATTTTTAATATGGCAAGCCAAGGATATCATATGTATCGATGGATTCTTGATGGAGAGTATTCAGTTTTTTTTACAGTAGATAATGAGACTCAAGAAGTAGATGATATTATGATAGATAAAATAACCGATAACTACACTAAATATGATAAGGATGAAGATCAAAAAGCAAGGACTATCTATATTATTGCTGTGGGTTTATCAAGAGATGACATCGCTGAGTTAGATGTTGTTGATAGAGGAGGGGTGGAGAAAAATAAACAGTAATAATAATGAAAATTTGAAGAATATCTAACTGGCTTGTTATTATTTTTTAAGACTTACATTAAAAGTAAATTATTTTTTCAAGGTTGATAGGGTCAAAAAAGCCAATTAAGTATATTTC
>NZ_JAZDRH010000080.1:0-709 GCF_047470865.1 Pseudomonas sp. F1_0610 | reverse complement strand
CTATATTACTACAAGATAAATAATTTATAACCACATTATCATCTAGTTCTTTTTTAGCTAAAAAACCCATTATCACCTCTACTATTTAAAAATATTATTAAATTCTTCTACTTCAATTGTATTTCCTCGCTCTAATGTTCTTTCAATCCATAGTGTTATTTCACCTTTATAAAAATTCATGCTCAATACCCTTTCAATTAAAACTGCTACAAAACTTGGCCGCCTCAAGACTTTTGTGCAACAGGTTTAATGAATTGATACTGCCTATTTCAGTCAATACCTAAATTAGACAGCTAAAACCGAGCCGACGTTGTAGATTCCATCAGAAGCACTATTGCGGCGTACCTCGCAACTGGCTGTAAAAGGCACACGCTTGAGCTGTTTGGCAATTGCGCGCAGACTCTGTAATAGGTCTACTCTGATTCTAATTCGTTTATCAAGGCCAAGCTCATGGTATGGCATATGCTTTACCTCACTAGGTTGATTAGGTGTTGCAGTCAAAATTTGAGCCTACCATTCCTTCCAAATTTATCTAATTGACTACAGGGTAAATAATTTAAAAGTTTATAATCATCTAATTTTAAATATATTATAACGCCATCTATTCTTAACATTGCCTTTTAATTAAAATTCATTTTATTCTGATTATTATAATAATACGCTTTAAGCATTACAATGTTTAAGGCGACAACTGGTCACTGTCTAGTAG
>NZ_JAZDRH010000079.1:0-814 GCF_047470865.1 Pseudomonas sp. F1_0610 | reverse complement strand
ATTGTAGATATTCCAGAGTATGACTATAAAAAAGATTTTTGTTCATTTAAAGTTTATTTTTTAAAATGTGACGTAATAAAAATTAGAGTTAACTGTAAATCGCCAGGCTTACCCTATGATGAGTATCCAAAGTGTGATAATCCCAGTTATAAGTTAAAAGCAAAGGAATCTTAATATGTCAATTTTCGCTAGTGTTCTGCTGTTTTTAAATAAAATTAATATTTATAGGTTGTGCTCTCTTTAAGGAGATTTAAATGAAACTACAAGCTATAACGCTAATATTGTTTTCATTATTGTTAGCAGGTTGTGAAAGTGAAGCCGAAAAGCTCGCACGTGAACGCAAAGAAATGGTGTGGGTGCCAATGGGTGCATGGAATCTAACTTATTATGAAATGCGTACATTTACAGCCAATGGACATCTAGGTTATGCCACAAGTGAAGGTGGTTCAATCGTTATTCCTAAAGCATGGGATCCTGAATTTAAAGTCAAAGTAGTATGGGATCGGTTAGATACAAGTAAACTGGGAAAAAGTCCATACTCTAATGATACTAAAGGTTGGGAGGTTTTTGAACAAAAAATGAAAGAAAACACCAGCTATCATGAAACTATTGTAGATATTCCAGAGTATGACTATAAAAAAGATTTTTGTGCACTTAAAGTTTATTTTTTAGAGTGTAACGTAGTAAAAATTAGAGTTAACTGTAAATCGCCAGGCTTACCCTATGATGAATATCCTAAATGTGATAACCCCAGCTATAAATTAAAAGCAAAGGAATCTTAATATGTCAATTTTCGCTAGTGTTCTGCTGTTTT
>NZ_JAZDRH010000078.1:0-880 GCF_047470865.1 Pseudomonas sp. F1_0610 | reverse complement strand
GATTTTAAATATTCTAGGTTGAGTGAATCTGAAGAGTTTGTCATAAGTGATTTAGGAAGTCTTATTTTTAAAAGTGACTATGGAAATATTGCAAAATTCAATTTAATACTTGCAGGTGGTGCTTTGGTTGGTGTTGCAATTGAAATGGAGAATGGTGAGGTTTTATATGCTCTCTGCTGTCATTTCTTTCTTAGAATAGACGATAATTTAGATTACTATATTGAAATATTTAAAAGAGAAGATACTGAGGTAGAGCTAATTCAATGTGGTTAACGTTTAAGATATGCTAAATAATTAATTGCTGCAGAAGAAAAACCATGATTTTAAGAGAAATTCATTAGCTGATCAAAACTTCGGTAAGACATTATCAGATTCGGCCCGGCCTCAAGTTAGTTATAAGAATGGTAAAGAGGTTGTTTGGGGAACAGATGGTAGCGTACGTCTGGATTGGACAGATCCAAAAACAAAGATGGGTTTTGAAGTAAAAGACTACGACCTGACTAAATCTTCTAGGGTCAATGCACTTATTAATGATGTATCCAAACAAGTGAATACACGAAATATACATTTGCCTGCTGGAATAAAACAGAATATTGTGATAAATACTAGAGGATTAGTACTTGATCAGAAAGTAATGGATAAAATTGTTGATAGTATTACAAGCAAAACCAACGGTGTTGTGAATAAGAAAAATATTAGATTTTTAGCACTAACAGAAGACTAATGAAGGAGGCTATATGCGAGTTGGGTTCCAAGGTGGACCTCTTATTGAGGCTGTAGATACGGCAATAGGTATGAATAATTTTTTCTCCGTAGTAAAAAAAGTTGTTGTACCCGCAAGAAAAGATCTTGAATGGCCGATTTTTTTTGATAGATTTTA
>NZ_JAZDRH010000077.1:0-921 GCF_047470865.1 Pseudomonas sp. F1_0610 | reverse complement strand
AGGCTTACACAACGCTCCTCTACCGCTCATCCAGAGGATGAACCCGTAGCTTCGGTGTATGGTTTGAGCCCCGTTACATCTTCCGCGCAGGCCGACTCGACTAGTGAGCTATTACGCTTTCTTTAAAGGATGGCTGCTTCTAAGCCAACCTCCTAGCTGTCTAAGCCTTCCCACATCGTTTCCCACTTAACCATAACTTTGGGACCTTAGCTGACGGTCTGGGTTGTTTCCCTTTTCACGACGGACGTTAGCACCCGCCGTGTGTCTCCCATGCTGGCACTTTCTGGTATTCGGAGTTTGCATCGGGTTGGTAAGTCGGGATGACCCCCTAGCCGAAACAGTGCTCTACCCCCAGAAGTGATACATGAGGCGCTACCTAAATAGCTTTCGAGGAGAACCAGCTATCTCCAGACTTGATTAGCCTTTCACTCCGATCCACAGGTCATCCGCTAACTTTTCAACGGTAGTCGGTTCGGTCCTCCAGTTAGTGTTACCCAACCTTCAACCTGCCCATGGATAGATCGTCTGGTTTCGGGTCTATACCCAGCGACTGTCGCCCTATTAAGACTCGGTTTCCCTACGCCTCCCCTATTCGGTTAAGCTTGCCACTGAATATAAGTCGCTGACCCATTATACAAAAGGTACGCAGTCACCCAACAAGTGGGCTCCCACTGCTTGTACGCATATGGTTTCAGGTTCTATTTCACTCCCCTCTCCGGGGTTCTTTTCGCCTTTCCCTCACGGTACTAGTTCACTATCGGTCAGTCAGTAGTATTTAGCCTTGGAGGATGGTCCCCCCATATTCAGACAAAGTTTCTCGTGCTCCGTCCTACTCGATTTCACTTCTATGACCTTTTCGTGTACGGGGCTATCACCCACTATGGCCGGCTTTCCCACACCGTTCCACTAAAATCAAAGAAG
>NZ_JAZDRH010000076.1:0-945 GCF_047470865.1 Pseudomonas sp. F1_0610 | reverse complement strand
CAGTTACAACTTTACTTCGTCTATAAAAGTTATAATAATTCATATTAAAAAAAGGCATTATACAGTAATTTACTGAAAAACGTGCATCATTAAATAAAAAAATATAATTTCCATCCTCTTTTTTAAGCTTTATTGCATAAGATCGTGGATGCCCATTAACCCACAGTACTTGCCCGTAATATTCGCCGTTTAAGTACACTTTTTCAATGCCATCTTTCGCTAGCTTTCCAAGAAGAATATAGTCTAAATTACTGATTGTACTTATATCGCTTCTATGGAAATTAAATTTCACCGAGTAATCAAAGTCATCACTAATTAAATCTGGAAATGGTTTTTCATACGGAATAGTACGTCCTTTATAAAGTAATATTCTATTATTATTTAAATCGTAATCATAAACTTTAGCATTTGTTGTCTGGCCATATACCCATACAATACGGGTAATTATTTTACCTTCATGGTTATACCTAATTTCATCTCCATGCTTAACATATATATACGGATATAATCTTGCAGTTTCTTTATGCTTATTTACAACTCTAACAATACTAAAACTGGCTCCAATATCTTTATCACCACCATCTCTAAAATAATTAAATATTTTTTTAATCCAGAGCCCATTATCATCAAAAAATTCATATACATTATCAAACCCATTTTGAGTTAAAAATACCTTTACTCCTTGTTTTTTACCATTATGCCAATATAAGCTACTTAGTATTTTTTTTCCTGTAATATCAAAAACGACTTCAACGCCATCTAGTAAATTATTTTTATACTCCCCATAATACACTAAGTCTTTTTTATTATAACACTTAAAATTACCAGAAATGACTCCTTTATCAATATAAAAAAACAGTCAACTCCACCCTTAAATAAAAATTTATTATTAAACATACGAAGGCTATAATTTTCAACATAACCTGTATACTCTTTATCTATGCG
>NZ_JAZDRH010000075.1:0-950 GCF_047470865.1 Pseudomonas sp. F1_0610 | reverse complement strand
TTATATATTTAAACTTAGATTGATGTTTTGTTGATTAACAACATTGTTATTTCTAGTTATAAATCACTCTATAGTCTATACTCTGCAAAGGGAACATCGCAAAGGATAGCCCATGCAAATACCTAAACTAATAAAACCTACTTTAGTGCTGTTACTACTCAGCCACCTGACCGGCTGTTTAGCCACCTCTGATGGTGTAAAGAGAAATGGTGAAGAATGGATTGGTGTGCCAGTAGCGGCTATAAGCCATACTACTAATGAAGTAGGAGGAGTAATTGTCAATGGCAGTCCCGTCTCTATCTCCCTCTCTCCTACAGGTGGGATTATGATGCCTAAAGTCTGGCGGCCTGATTTTAAGGTAACCATTGAGTGGGATACCATTTATGTAAAAGGTTTAATTTCTCCACCTATGGTTCTGTCTCGCGCTCAATACAAAGAACTTGATGCGTATCGAGGACGCATAAAAGCCCGTACCTTACGCCATAGCATCACCATTCCTGTTCCTGAATATGATTACTACCATGATTTTTGTCAGCTTACAGTACACTTGCTCACTTGTGGCCAGGCAAAAGTAACCACCTCGTGCATTTATCCTACAAAGAAGAACTACCCCATTTCTGTTCCGCTTAAAGGTTTAACTGAACCACCAGAATGTCGCCCTACTATCCCTAAAGGAATGTAATTATGGCTAATGCATGGATTCCTCCCTTATTTCCAACAGACGGTAGGCTTGGCTTATCTGTTGACCAAATTACAGAAAACTACAACAAGCGTGAGTATGAAAAACAGCTCGCTAAAAATAGGCACTCATATCAAGCTAAATAAGCGTTGTTTTATAGAAGTTCTATTATTTTTAAATAATTAATATATTATATATTTAAACTTAGATTGATGTTTTGTTGATTAACAACATTGTTATTTCTAGTTATAAATCACTCTATACTCTATAC
>NZ_JAZDRH010000074.1:0-958 GCF_047470865.1 Pseudomonas sp. F1_0610 | reverse complement strand
TATGATGAACAAGGGCAACTGGTCAGCAGCACCTTACCTGGCAACCGCACCCAGCAAACTCAATACGATGAACTAGGCAACATCACCGTCACCACGGACTCACTGGGCAACACCACCACACAGGTGTGGAATATTTTTGGTGAACTCACTGAAGTCATCACCGCCAACGGCAACAAACACCAATTTGACTACGATGCCAACGGCAACACGATTAAAGAAATCAGCCCTAGCAGCGGCATCACCACCTATGAATACGACGCGGCGAACCAACTGATCAAAAGCACCAACGCCAATGGTGACTACACCACCTATGAGTATGACTTAGCGGGCAACATCATCGAACAATATAGCTTTGCTAAAGGCAGCAGCAACGCCAAACAACGCATCAGCTATCGTTATGACAACGCAGGGCAAGCACTTGAAGTAAAACAAACGGGTGACACCCACAGCACCCATCGCTACCACCGAGATGCCCTAGGACGAGTACAGCAAGAAAGCATTACCTACGGCACCGGCGACAAAGCCTTCACCAAACAACTGGACTACCGTTTTGATAACGAAGGCCGCTTAGCCTCTTTAATCTACCCGGATAACAGCAAAGTCACCTACCAATATGACAAAGGTCTACTTAAGCAAAGCACCCTAGCCAACGGCCAACACATCACTTGGAACAGCTACCAATGGCTTGCTCCTACCCAAGTTAGCTACCCCGGAGCCACGCTAAAAACCGACTACGACGCCTTATTACGCCCACTAACTATCAACGTCACAGGCAAAAATAACAGCGTCCTAATGAACCGCATTTATCAATACACCCAAGCTGGTAACATCGGCAAACGCCAAACAGAAAAAGGCCACATCAACTACCAATATGACCCCCTAGATCGCCTAATAGAAGCCAAACCTGACCAAGCCCTGCAAGCCCTAGGCCTACCCGATGAAGGCTACACCTATGACG
>NZ_JAZDRH010000073.1:0-1305 GCF_047470865.1 Pseudomonas sp. F1_0610 | reverse complement strand
TAGCCGCCAACAGTGAAGGCACCACAACGTGGCAAGCCCAAATGCAAGCTTTTGGGGAAACCACCCCCGACAGCACCAACCTGATCACCATGAACCTGCGCTACCCTGGGCAGTACTTTGATGCAGAGACGGGTACGCATTACAACTACTACAGGGACTACAACCCAAGAGTAGGACGTTATAGCCAAAGTGATCCGATCGGCTTGGGGGGTGGTATTAACCATTATGGGTATGCTGGGGGAAATGCGCTCAGATATAGAGATCCTGAAGGACGAGTCGTCTGGTTTGCACCTTTATTGATGATGGCAGCAAGGGCTACAGCATCTTTCATTATTGATATTATTATTATCTCATATGCAGTTGATTCTAAATTATCATCATCGCCAATTTTGATTACAGAGGGGATACAAACCGAATGTGGCAATGTACAGTGTGCAGATGATATTTCAGCTAATAATACAGCTTATGTACCTGCACTAGAAGAGTTAAAAATACCGAGTGCGCAGGGCTATCCTGATAGCTCACAAGATGACATTGTAATAAAACCATATCAGGGATATGAGCCATATGTAAAAACTGCTGAAGACTTTATTTATTATAAAGAGGAAGAGGAAGAAAGTACTTCTGGAGGTGCAGAGCACACTAGTAATGCAAGGCCGAGCTCACGAGGAAAGCATGAGAGAGGTAGGGCAAGGAATAAAAGAGACCAAAGAGGGGGAGAGAAAGGCGATATAAGACGAAAGTATCGACGATAAAATGTGATAATGCTTTGTTAGTATATAAGTTATATTAGTTATGTGGTTAATTTGAGGTGTGTATGGATATTGTTATGAATAGTTTGATTTTGGCAAAAGAAGAAAACAGTATAGTAGAGGTTTACTATGAAAATGAAGATTCTGAAAGTTTTAGTATGGGATTTATTGATTCTGTATCTGAAAACTATTTTGGAGTTAAAGCACTAGATTGTTTTGGTAATCCGTTGGGCTATGAAGTACGTAGAACTTCAGAAGTTTCAATTGTTAAAAAATATACAGAGCATACAAATAAAATAAAAATTTTTTATGATAATTATAATGATTCTTTTATAGAGGAGTATGGTTTTGAAAAAAAATTAGATAACATTATGTTTGAAGTTGTGAATAGAATATTTTTAAAAGAGGATTTTGTTAGTCTTTTGATAGATGGCTTTGATGCCCTTATAGATGGGTGTATTAAGAGTTTTAATAATAATATAATAGAGTTTTTAATGATTTCTCAATATGGAGAAGAGGATGGTATTTGTTTTATAGATTTAAAATCTATTAG
>NZ_JAZDRH010000072.1:0-1411 GCF_047470865.1 Pseudomonas sp. F1_0610 | reverse complement strand
TAGTATAAGAAATGAATTTTTACTCATCACTCACCAGTATAATATTAAAAAGTATCATTTAAACCACTTTATAGTAAGCTGTACATTAGCTGAACATGCGCTAAAATCAAGTTGCACGCTTATACTAAAAATGACTTAACTCAACTATTTATAACTATGAATCCCAGCACTTCTCTCCATGCTTTATCTATCATTGCTCATTACCATGGCATCTCTGTTGATGCGGCCGATATAACTCACCGTTTTATAGAAGAAGGTGAATTATATCTCAATTTAAATACATGGTTATTAGCCGCTAAGTATTTAGAACTTAAAGCCAAAGTGGTTAAAAAAGATATTGAACGCTTAGATATGGTTTCACTACCTGCGGTAGTTTGGCGTGAGGATGGTGAGCATTTTATTTTAGCCAAAGTGGACGGCGATCGTTTTTTAATTCAAGACCTGACTTTAAATAAACCCTTAGTTCTGGAAAAAGAAGAATTTGCTAAAAAATACTCAGGAACTTTAATTTGTGTTTCCTCTCGTGCTTCTATATTAGGGCAACTCGCTAAGTTTGACTTTACATGGTTTATTCCTTCATTAATTAAATATAGAAAGATTATTGGAGAAGTAATGCTAATTTCTGTCGTGATACAGATATTTGCATTAATAACGCCATTATTCTTTCAAGTAGTGATGGATAAAGTATTAGTTCATCGCAGTTTTTCAACATTAGATGTGATTGCAATTGCTTTTGTAACGGTGACTGTTTTTGATGTGGTGCTGGGTGGTTTACGTACTTATATTTTTTCACACACAACCAGCCGTATAGATGTAGAGCTAGGTGCCAAGTTATTTAGGCATATGCTGGCCTTGCCTATTAGTTACTTTGAAACACGCCCTGTGGGTATTACAAACGCCTCAGCGCTTTATTCCAGCAACTGAGGCGTTGATTGAGAAGAAATACTAATAGCTTAGTTATTAGCTACGAGCAAATTACCTAGATAGTTTTCATTTGCTGCTGAATTAATACCATCCATGGCAGTAGACTGGCTACCGAAAGCAGCCATGGCACTGGTTAATTGCTGAACCTGATTAAAACTATCACTCTCAGCAAAGCTAGTAGGCGAGGATGCGGACGATAATTGAATAATTAACACATTGCCTGACCAACTAGTATCGTACTGTGTAGCGCTTACTGTAATTGGTATTTCAATTTGATAGAGATCAGCATGAGTAACAACTTTATCTGCAAAGTGAATCTCATTGATCCAATATTGATTACCTTTAAAGAAGTTCAATACCCGAATACTGTCGTTATTACCGTACTCGATAATAAGATCATAATTCTCACCGCGATAACTAACTTCATCACTATTAACATCAGTAAATTTAATGACGTCAATATCATTCTCATGAGAATTAACATCGT
>NZ_JAZDRH010000071.1:0-1418 GCF_047470865.1 Pseudomonas sp. F1_0610 | reverse complement strand
ATACAAAACCTATCGACCAGCGTTAGTTAGTGCCACTAGGAACTAGCATGGGGGCTTAGAGGGCGCGTTAACTTTTTTCTACGCTTTGTGCACACCTGCAAGCCCATCTCGCGATAAAGACGGTAAGCTCGTTTTTTGTTGATAACCAAACCTACTCGGCGAAGACGTCAAAGCCAACATCCGTGACCTAAGCTCAGCGATCGCCGCTGTCGTGGGTGGTGTAGCAGGTGACTCCGCCTTTAATGCACAAGTAGCAGGGGTTATTGGGCAGAATGCGGTTGAGAATAATGGTTTAGGTGCCCCTCGTAGTAAGGATAATAAACGCTTAATAGAACTAGTAGATAAATGTAATAATCCAGAATGTTTAGTGGAAATTATAAGTTTAAAAAATAAATCTTATAAAGAACTTAACATGTCTGATAAATATATTTATGATTGGGAAAATACAGCATTTGATCAATATACAGACCTGGCTGCAAGTGCTTGCGATGGTAACTCTGCATGTATTAGTACTGTATATAAATTAATGCTTGTAAATATGTATGGAAATGCTGGATATGGTAATGCTTACATGGAGGATCTACGTAAAGATAGGGTTTCTATACACACTCGGCAAGGTCACTGGGGGCAGCTAAGTTTGCAGGCGTTTGAAGACTTTTCATTCTTGTTAGAGGTAGGGCCAGCTGCTAGGCTTATAAATAATGGAGTTGAAAAATTTTTCACCCGCTCAATAAATGCAGCTAATGAAGCTAAAATTCTTAATATGGTATCTGAAGCTGGTCATGAGGTAGTGGCCAGTAGGAATGGCTTTATAAGTTCTGGAAAATTAAATAAATCAAGTATTTTAATTGATACAGCAACGCACAATGAAGATTCCTTAGTTAATCTTGTTTTAAGGTTTGGAGATAAATCAGGTCGATTGAAAGAAGAATTAGTTAATAGTGTTTTCGAAAAAGCTGGTTTAAATTTATTGCCAGGTGGGAAGTATGGAAGTAATCTTCAGCATGGATTTGATCATGTGTACAAATCAGCAGATGGAGCGATACATATTTTGGATACAAAGCCTAAAAATATAGGTGGTGTTCAATTATCCACCAAAGCAGCAGGAGATACGAATCAGTTGTCGTCTGACTGGATTAATGCAGTTATTAATCGTTTGCCAGATAATGACGCCTCAAAAATAGCTATTAAAGCAGCAATGGATAAGGGACTGCCAATAAAGACATATATATCTACAGTAGATAAAGTTACTGGAAATATTCAAATAATAGCAGTTGATGTTCCAAATAAAGGTTAATTTATAATGAAAAATGCTAATGAAAAATATAAATTTTTTATAAAAAATGACACTGACAGAGATTATTTAGATTCTGTTTCTCATATTGAAAGCGGCTGTATTTATTTTATAAATAATAAGG
>NZ_JAZDRH010000070.1:0-1544 GCF_047470865.1 Pseudomonas sp. F1_0610 | reverse complement strand
TTCGTTTGATAAGGCACCGGCATTGCCAGCAGCATCTTTAACGCCTGCTGTGTAGGTGTATTTGCCATCGCCTGCTAGGCTGTCTTCAAAGGTCCAGGTGGTGCCTGTTACTGTGGCTTTACCTACTTCTACGCCGTTGCGGTACACAATGACTTCTTCGGTGCCTTTAAGGGCGGAGTCAATGGCGCCTTTGAGGGTTGGCGTTTTGTCGTTGGTGTAGCCGTTGTTTTTGATGATGCCTGTGATAGGTTCAACATCGTCGGTGATGCTGAGGATTTGTGTCCCTTGTGAGGCGCCATCTGTGCTTAAGTTGATGCTGTATTCATTGGAATACGCGCTGTGGTTACCTGCTCGGTCTTCAACACGGGCGCTGTATTTATAAGCTGAGCCACTGGATAGACCTGAGTCTTCGTAGCTCCATTGGGTGACGCCAGCTCCTAGGGTAACTTCTCCAATTTTTACGCCGTCACGGTAGATGGCAATAAATTCATTGGCCGCTAGCCCTTTGCTGAGGGTGCCCTCTAGTGTTGGGGTGTCGTCGTTGGTGAAGCCGCCATTTCCAATAGGACCTACGACTGGGTCTTTGTTGTCAATGATGTCGGTGATCACTATGTCGTGATCCGGTGCTACGGTGTCAACGTTAATTTCGTAACGGTTTGAGGCCGCACCTAGGTTGTTTGCGGCATCTTCTACGTAGGCGGTGTAGATGTGTTGCCCATCATTGAGGGCGATGCTTTCATCAAAGGTCCATTGGGTGCCAGTGACCGTCGCTTCACCTACTTTGGCGCCATCTCGGTAGATGGAGACTACTTCTCCTGCTTTAAGGGCAGCACTTAGGGTGCCTTGCACTTGCGGTAGGTTGTCGTTGGTGTAGCCACCTGAGCTGATGTCGCCTTGGATTGGGTCGACGTCATCTATTACTGTGGTGATGGTGACTGTGGTTGAAGGCCCTGTGAAGTCAATGTTGATGCTATAAGGGTCAGAGTACGCGCCTTGGTTACCCGCTTGATCTTCCACGCGGGCGGTGTAGCTGTAGCCGGTTTTGTTGGCTAAGCCGCTGTCTTCAAAGCTCCAGTTGGTGCCATTGACGGTGGCTTTGCCTACTTTTACACCATTGCGGTAGATAAAGACGGCTTCACCAGCGTTAAGGCCTTTGCTGAGGCTGCCGCGTAGCTCAGGGGTGGTGTCGTTGGTGGTGCCACCATTAGGGATACTGCCAATGCCTGGGGCTTGGTCATCTTCGATGCTGTCAATCTGTACCTTTTGATCCGGTGCTTGGGTGTCTACGGTGATTTCGTAGTTGTTGGAGATAGCACCGTTGTTGCCAGCAGCGTCTTTGACGCGGGCAGTATAGGTATAGGTGGCGTCTGTTAGGCCGCTGTCTTCAAAGCTCCAAGTTAGGCTGCCATTAAGCTGCGCTTCGCTAAGGCGAGCTATTTCGCTGCCGTTGCGGTAGATCGCTAGGTATTCACCAGCGCCTAGGGCTTGGCTGAGGCTGCCTTTCAGTGTAGGAGTAGTATCGTTGGTAATTCCTTTATCACCAA
>NZ_JAZDRH010000069.1:0-1549 GCF_047470865.1 Pseudomonas sp. F1_0610 | reverse complement strand
ATATTATATATCTAAAATATAAAAGGTGAATATGAATGACTTGTTTTTCCAAGAGTAATATTTCGACAAAGAAACTGGCCTGCACTATAATACTTTCAGGTACTACGCCCCAGATTTAGGCCGTTTTACTCAGTAAGACCCCATCGGGTTAGCGGGTGGGTTGAATCTGTACCAGTATGCATCGAATCCACTAACATGGGTGGATCTGTGGGCTAGGCGGAAATCAAAAAGTTGATCGGGTAGCGAGAGAACTTGATTAGACAGTACAGAGAGCAAGTAAATATCTTGTCCGTGGTGGTCATATGAATACTACCTGGAAAAAGATATATAAAAACTGGGCAAATAATCAACATATACCTTAGTGGTTAAAAAATGTTGCTAGAAGGAATGCTATTCAGCAAATAACGGACAAATTAACCATTAACAATAGATATCTTAAGATATTATTAGAAAAGCAGGTTCATGGTGGGGGCTTACGCCCAGATTATCATTTCGAACTAGCAGACGGAAAAGTAGCTGTATTTGGTATAACTACTTCGGGGTAAGTATCTAAAATTAGTAAATATAATATTAACAATATTACGGATTGGCTGATTAATATTATTTATCGATAGAGGTCATTTTATATGAATGGTAAATTAAAAAAAGAAATGGTAGATAGATGGAGTGATGAGCTGAACTTTAAGATAAATGCCATCTTTAAAAAGGAAGATTGGAGAGATAAAAATATTATTAATGCTCGTTGGAATATGGCTCCTTTTGGGTACGCCGATAATGATAAATTAGATTTTAGAGGATTTGTTTTTAGAGAGCCTATTCGTTACCACTATATTTCAAATATTGATTTTTCTTATTCACGGGTAATAAGTGGTAATAAAGATAAGTACGGACCATCAAGAGGGGTAACTGGATTTATTAGTTCAATACTTGAAGATTGCAACTTTATTGGTTCACAGATGCCTGCTAACTTGGCTGAAAAATTTACAAAATGTAATTTCAGTGGAGCAAGATTCAAGTCATCAAATTTAAATGCTGATTTCTTTTTCTGTCAATTTATTAACTCCGAAATGAAAGATGTTTTAGCCAATGGTAAAAAATTTATCAAGTGTGATTTCACTAATGCTAATTTAAAAAAATGTAATTTTTACAACTGCTATTTTGAAAACTGTATATTTGATAATGCAATTATGTCTTCCTCAAATATCTCAGGTAGTATATTTGTTACGAATAAACCTTCTGAGCTTCAGCTCATGAGCTGCTCCGTATCTGATAATTTAAAATTTTTATAAAGTATTCTAAACATCTAGAAAAGAACTTGAAAAACTGAGAGTTGAAGCTATCACTCCAGGCTCTTGGCTTAATGATATATTGACGAAGGTTAATAAATAATGAATTATTATAAGTTGGGTATAAATCCTGCAAGTAAAAAGTGGAAAATGGGGGATTACACTTTCACGCAGTAAAAAATAAAAATAAGATTTTAATTATTGGATTTATGAAATATGATAATGATAAGAATTGGGAGATAGTTCGGTTGACAGATTATTGC
>NZ_JAZDRH010000068.1:0-1740 GCF_047470865.1 Pseudomonas sp. F1_0610 | reverse complement strand
AGAACTTTTGGTTGTATCTTTTCAACTACCCAAATTGTTTGGGTGTTATATGGTCAAGCCTCACGGGCAATTAGTACTGGTTAGCTCAACGCCTCACAACGCTTACACACCCAGCCTATCAACGTCGTAGTCTTCGACGACCCTTAAGAGAGCTTGAAGCTCTAGTGAGATCTCATCTTGAGGCAAGTTTCCCGCTTAGATGCTTTCAGCGGTTATCTCTTCCGAACATAGCTACCCGGCAATGCCACTGGCGTGACAACCGGAACACCAGAGGTTCGTCCACTCCGGTCCTCTCGTACTAGGAGCAGCCCCTCTCAAATCTCAAACGTCCACGGCAGATAGGGACCGAACTGTCTCACGACGTTCTAAACCCAGCTCGCGTACCACTTTAAATGGCGAACAGCCATACCCTTGGGACCGGCTTCAGCCCCAGGATGTGATGAGCCGACATCGAGGTGCCAAACACCGCCGTCGATATGAACTCTTGGGCGGTATCAGCCTGTTATCCCCGGAGTACCTTTTATCCGTTGAGCGATGGCCCTTCCATACAGAACCACCGGATCACTAAGACCTACTTTCGTACCTGCTCGAGTTGTTGCTCTCGCAGTCAAGCGCGCTTTTGCCTTTATACTCTACGACCGATTTCCGACCGGCCTGAGCGCACCTTCGTACTCCTCCGTTACTCTTTAGGAGGAGACCGCCCCAGTCAAACTACCCACCATACACTGTCCTCGATCCGGATTACGGACCAGAGTTAGAACCTCAAAGTTGCCAGGGTGGTATTTCAAGGTTGGCTCCACCCAAACTAGCGTCTGGGTTTCAAAGCCTCCCACCTATCCTACACAAACAACTTCAAAGTCCAGTGCAAAGCTATAGTAAAGGTTCACGGGGTCTTTCCGTCTAGCCGCGGATACACTGCATCTTCACAGCGATTTCAATTTCACTGAGTCTCGGGTGGAGACAGCGCCGCCATCGTTACGCCATTCGTGCAGGTCGGAACTTACCCGACAAGGAATTTCGCTACCTTAGGACCGTTATAGTTACGGCCGCCGTTTACCGGGGCTTCGATCAAGAGCTTCGCTTGCGCTAACCCCATCAATTAACCTTCCGGCACCGGGCAGGCGTCACACCCTATACGTCCACTTTCGTGTTTGCAGAGTGCTGTGTTTTTAATAAACAGTCGCAGCGGCCTGGTATCTTCGACCGGCATGGGCTTACTGAGCAAGTCATTCACCCTCACCGGCGCACCTTCTCCCGAAGTTACGGTGCCATTTTGCCTAGTTCCTTCACCCGAGTTCTCTCAAGCGCCTTGGTATTCTCTACCCGACCACCTGTGTCGGTTTGGGGTACGGTTCCTAGTTATCTGAAGCTTAGAAGTTTTTCTTGGAAGCATGGCATCAACCACTTCGCATTCTAAAGAACGCTCGTCATCAGCTCTCGGCCTTGATTTCCCGGATTTGCCTAAGAAATCAGCCTACGACCTTAAACAGAACACCAACTGCCTGCTGGCCTAGCCTTCTCCGTCTCTCCATCGCAATAACTAGAAGTACAGGAATATTAACCTGTTTCCCATCGATTACGCATTTCTGCCTCACCTTAGGGGCCGACTCACCCTGCGTCGATTAACGTTGCGCAGGAAACCTTGGTCTTTCGGCGTGGATGTTTTTCACACCCATTATCGTTACTCATGTCAGCATTCGCACTTGTGATACCTCCAGCAAGCTTCTCAACTCACCTTCA
>NZ_JAZDRH010000067.1:0-1761 GCF_047470865.1 Pseudomonas sp. F1_0610 | reverse complement strand
TAATACCATGCTCACGGCATAGCTCAGGGACTGGAACTCCAGCCTCATTTTGTTTGAGAATTGCCATAATTTGGCTCTCAGTGAATTTTGATTTACGCATAGAAAACTCCTTGAGTTTATATTAATGAAATTTTCTACAAATAGCCTCTGTGGTTTTGAGGGGGGATTACAAGTTGATATTGAGTGGAAGGAAAAGTTTCATGAACACTGGTTTGTTTTAGAACAGGTATATGCTGTTTCATTATTCAGAAATGAAGTATTGATCAAAATGATTTAGATATCCAAAAATCAATTGAACAAATTTTAAATTTACTACAGGGTAAATAGCTTTCAGTAAAATGGACGAATTTAATTTATAAGTGCAACCCTAATTGACTGACTTTCCTTAATAATAGCATTCATTATTCGAATCGAGCTGGAAAAACTATTCCTTTCGGTGGCGGGTATAAAGCAGGAGGCAAGGACCATAGTGGCAAAACTACTGTTGGTGAAAAAGTTTAGTATGTATTATCTGTGAGTGGTAAAGCGTGGAATGGGCAAGCACCAAAAACAGTAAAACTTAATGGTATTACTTATCATGTAATTGTTGAGATGTTAAGCGTGTAGGCTTACTTAACGATGGACATGCAGAGAAGAAAATAATCGCGTACGCGCAACAGAAGCATGGGGGTAGTAATAAACTAGTTAGAATAGATGGTGCTGTTGAAAATACCTCTAAAGGCCTTCCAGGAGCTTGCCCAGATTGCCAAACAACGTTGAGTAGTACTGCAAATACACAGAAAAGATTTATAATAAATTTTAGCCACGTTTCTACTATGCAAAATCCTTGAAGGAATATGAGTTATGGTGCTAAATCTTGCTGAAAAGTTACATAAAAAATACCCCAAGCAACCTTTTGATAAAAGTTTTGTAAGGGGCTACTCAGATGAGGAAATAAAAAAAATTGAACGGCTTTATGATATTGAAGTACCGCCTACCAGTCAGTTATATGATTTTTTAAAATGCATGGGAAGATGTAGTGGTGGTTTATTTGGAGGAGACCAAATGATTATTTATTGGGCTTCCAGAAATGTTAGAGATAAAGTTTGTTATCAAAATTTTAATAGAGAAGATATAATTGACTTGGGGTTTGATGGTGCCAATAGTAATAAAGTTTTTTTTATATCTTGTATTTATCTAACTCAATATTATTTTTTAGCAACAAAGTCTAAAGATATAAATATAGTTTATCATTGGAATGAGAATACAGACGAAATTGTAAAAACAGAGTTTACTCTTTATCAGTATCTTGAGTGGATTTTGTCAGATGACACTATAGCGGCCTTTTCATGTTCAGAACAGGAACTGATAGAAACATCAGGCGAGTTAATTGATTTTTAATATGTTAATTAAAAAAGGTGAGCATGTGAGTGAGTTATTTTTTACTGAATATTTAACTAGTTTTCCTACATTGAATTTTAATCGTAAATTTGTGAAAGGTTACAGTAGCAGTGAAATACTAAAAATAGAAAAGCTATATGGTGTAAATATTGGCCAAGGTACAGAGTTATATGCTTTTTTAAATAACTTAGGACGCTGCAGCGGAGGGTTGTTAGGCAGCGATCCTTTAGTTTTTTATAAAAAAAATTTCTCAGTTAGACAACATATATTACTCCAAAGTAAATATTTTTATCAGATCAGTCGTAAAAATTTTGAATTTACTATTGCGGTCGAAAATGAAGTTGAGTATTATTATTTGTTATCTGAAGATCAGCTAGTATA
>NZ_JAZDRH010000066.1:0-1850 GCF_047470865.1 Pseudomonas sp. F1_0610 | reverse complement strand
CTAATAGTATTAGTGATTCTTGCAAAACACATTATTTATAGAAGGAAATTGAAATGACAAGTAATGAGTTTGAATTGTTATTTAAAGAATACTGGACAGATACAGCATCTGGTTTAGTTATTACCTTAGAGGCAATTACAAAAATTATAGTAAAGCTGATTATGCAAACTCTTATAAACAGTGGGAAATAGCTAATGATGTAGCTAAAAAATATAGTGAGTATGCTCAAAAAGCTCAGGACCTTGCTCAGAAAGCTGATTTAGCAGGCCTTGAAGGTAAAGCCGCAAAGCAAAATGCTTTAGATAGCATGGCGCAAGTATTTAGGGATCTATCAGATAATTTAAAAGTTAAAGGATTTGATGCAATACAAGATTCTTTTTTGAGTGAAACAAAGGCGTTGCGAAGAGAATTTTTAGGAACTCTTGCTAAAGCAATGGGGCCTGCTATAGATTCGATAAAACGGTGGGTTATATCGGCCGCATCAACAGAGACGCCATGGTAGTGAGCAATGATAGATAAAGCATGGAGAGAAGTGCTGGGATTCATAGTTATAAATAGTTGAGTTAAGTCATTTTTAGTATAAGCGTGCAACTTGATTTTAGCGCATGTTCAGCTAATGTACAGCTTTAGTTATTAGGTATGGAGCTTAAATGAATATGAAAAAATACTTAATTATATTTTTAATATTTATAGTTTTAAGTATTTCTGGGTGCAGTAAAGTAGATCCTCCAATTTTTGGAGATGAATATTATGTTAGATTTAAGTTATATGGGAAAGATGTTTTTTTGGAGATACCGTATGGATATTTTTATAATGCTTCAATGAAAGGGAAAGATTGGCGTTTTGTAAATAAAAAATTACCACCAAGTAATGCATTTACCTTGCAAATAATACCTGATTTTATTAATAAAAAATTTATTATTTTTAATAAGGAATCAGCTAATGAGTATTATAAATTATCATCAATAAGTAGTTTAATATATTTGGAGTCTGTAGATGGTTATAATATTAATTTTAAGAAATATGAGTCTAGGCTGAGTAGAGATTTAAAATACTATTGTGGTAGTGAGTATTCATGTTACTTAAATAAGGATAAGTCTGAAGGCTTTTCTGGGTACACACTTATAAAAGATAGTAAAGATTCAGGGTTTATTATTACAATGTCTAATGAGGGAGAGTTTAATGGCATGTCTATAATTAATTATAGTTTAAAAACAAAATACTTATCGGTACGATTTTCATTAAGATTAAATGGCTATTTTATAGAAGAAAACTATGCTGTTTCTTTTGCAAAGGAAATGATAAAAATTGTTAATGGATTTATTAAGGACGAATGAGTTATGAAAGCACCAGTTTTAACTGAAAAACAAATTATTAATTTGAAAGAATTTAGTGATAAAAAAGACTATAAAGGTGGTTGGAAATATCTAGCAAGTCTAGGGGATTCTTATGCGGATAACGCAGCTGTTGTAACTGGTGAGCCAGTAAATAAAGCAGGTCTTGATTATTTAATGCAACGAATGGTTCAACACATTTGGATAAATACAGTAGGATGGGAAAATTATAGCAATAAATTTGAATCTGTCGCAGCTAGACACTTTGAAAATTATGTAAGGCTTATAAAAGAAAACGATGGAGTCCTTCCTAAAACACATCACCATCCTCGCGCCAAACTACCGCAGGTAGTGAAACCATATCTAAGCGTTCAATATCTTTTTTAACCACTTTGGCTTTAAGTTCTAAATACTTAGCGGCTAATAACCATGTATTTAAATTGAGATCTAGTTCACCTTCTTCTATAAAACGGTGAGTTATATCGGCCGCATCAACAGAGACGCCATGGTAGTGGG
>NZ_JAZDRH010000065.1:0-2159 GCF_047470865.1 Pseudomonas sp. F1_0610 | reverse complement strand
ATATTATAGTGAATGTCACTAAAAAAACATAAAGTACATGCACTCTAAAAAATTCAACTCCTTTTGATATTAAAAAAATAAAGAAAAAACCATATAACAAGAAAAACTATACATATTTTAATTGTACTGAACAGTTCTTTAGTCATAATGTGTACACTAAATTAAATCCAAATCTATCTAAAGCATCATATATTTTATAAAGGATAGTGTCTCTATAATCACTTTCATCATTAAGATCACTTATGAAAATACCATATTTAATCTCAGAATTTTCTAATGCACCATAATTGTGTAAACATTGAAAAGCTGATGTTCTTTTATAAAAATTACGACCATCTAAAGAGTTCCAGAAACTACATTTTAGGCCAATCTTAACATTATTTCCCTTAAAAACTATATAGTATTTATTTAGTGGTTTTATATAAACCGCAGCTCCTTTTAAAATACCATTATCCCAAAGGATCTGCCCAATAAAAATATTTTTATCGTAAATATTTTCTACTCCGTTTTTAACTATATTGTTTACAATATAGAAATCCTTTTCAAAAAAACCAGAATTAAAGTAATATTCACTTCTAGACGACTCAAACTTGTAATCATATTCTTTATCTAATTCAAAACTTAAGTAATCAGTTGCAACTGCAGAGCCACTATAATTTATTATTTGTTTATTATTTTTCCAGTAATAAGCTTTCGCATACTTAATAGAGCCTACATTCCATAAAATTTCACTTAATAACCTCCCAGTAGGGTCATATTTTTTTTCATACCCATTTTTCAAGTATACATACTCTGGAAAATTCCACTTTAATATATAATCATTAGATCTAACGCGAATTAATTCGTAGGACGATGCTAATTTTGTTCCTTTAAAATACTCATAATATTTTTTAGCATAAGCCTCATGTGCATTGCCATCAAAATACTCGGCAAGTATTATATTTTTATTTTTTCTTACCACATGCAAACCAGAAACCATCCCATTTCTATGGTACAAACTCTTAATAATATTATTATCTTTATCTAACAAAACTTCCACCCCATTTAGCTCTCCATCCGTATAATTAGCTAAGTAGACTATATTATGTTTTGCAGTGCATTCAACTAAACCTATTATATTACTTCCATCCACATAAAAATTACACACAGCACTTTGGTTAACATTATTATCTTTTGTAAGATAATCCACAGGAACACCAAGTACCTTGCCAACATAAGCAGACCTAGTAATATGCATGTTTCCGTCTTTAAAATAAATATTATTTTTGTTAAACCCTCCTGCATAACTACTATTTAATAAAAACAGCCCCGTAATCAAGCTATTTAATACCAAATATTTTATTATAGTATTCATCATCCATATGCCTTGTAGTATATATAAATTTTCTGGTGGTCGTAAAATTATAATTTCTCTTAGAGAGTCGGCAATTTTTTAACCATCTTATGATGGGGTCCCCTATATAATCCAAGCCATGTAAAGCAAGGCCTATATCCAAATTTTTAGTCAATTGCTTATCTGTTAGCAACCCTCTGCCTTTATTTGGAAAAAACGGCGGAATACTAGCGAAAATTGACATATTAAGATTCCTTTTCTTTTAACTTATAACTGGGATTATCACACTTTGGATACTCATCATAGGGTAAGCCTGGCGATTTACAGTTAACTCTAATTTTTACTACGTTACACTCTAAAAAATAAACTTTAAGTGCACAAAAATCTTTTTTATAGTCATACTCTGGAATATCTACAATAGCTTCATGATAACTGGTGTTTTCTTTCATTTTTTCTCGAAATACCTTCCAGCCTTCATTATCAGTAAGACCTGGACTTTTTCCCAGTTTACTTGTATCTAATCGGCGCCATTTTATTTTGACTTTAAACTCAGGATCCCATGCTTTAGGAATAACGATTGAACCACCTTCACTTGTGGCATAACCTAGATGTCCATTGGCTGTAAATGTACGCATTTCATAATAAGTTAGATTCCATGCACCCATTGGTACCCACACCATTTCTTTGCGTTCACGTGCGAGCTTTTCAGCTTCACTTTCACAACCTGCTAACAATAATGAAAACAATATTAGCGTTATAGCTTGTAGTTTCATTTAAATCTCCTTAAAGAGAGCACAACCTATAAATATTAATTTTATTTAAAAAC
>NZ_JAZDRH010000064.1:0-2208 GCF_047470865.1 Pseudomonas sp. F1_0610 | reverse complement strand
GTATAATTTTTTGATATACCTACAATTACACAATAAACACCAGCTTGTTTCTTTGCATTATTACTCCACTTAAATGAAGGAATAGCAAAAAATATTTCTGAATCCTCTAAAAGAGTTGGCCATAAACTACTAATCTGCTCCCCTTGGCAGATTGAACTGGTAGAAACAAAGGAAAAACTTTGAGACCCTCTAATATATTTACATGCTTTATAAAACCACCCAGAAATATAATCAACACTAGCATATGGTACATTCGTGTTACTAAAAATTTGCTTCAACTCATTTTTTTGCATTTCCGTTTGCTTTCTAGCTCCATAATATGGGGGGTTACCCAAAATATAAATTTCTTCTCCATTATTCCTTAATACCTTATTCCAATCATATACTAAAGCATTATCACATATAATAGTCCCTGAAGATTTCAAAGGTAACAATGGAATTAATTCTCCAAATTCATCTTTAAATATAAGATTCATTTGATGTTCTGTTAGCCATAAAGAAAGGATTGCAACCTCATGTGCAAAATCATCAATTTCTATACCATAAAATTGAGAAACCTGAATCACTGAAAATGGTTTTGAAAGTTGCCCCGTTTTTTCTAATTCTAATTCTTGAATACGCTTGAGAACTTCCATTTCAAATTTACGAAGCTCTTTATACGCAATAATAAGGAAGTTACCTGAACCACAGGCAGGGTCAAAAATCTTCATTTGACCTAATCGTTGTTGTAGTTTTAATAGCTTATTAATACTATCTTGATTTTTTTCTAGTTCTTCATATAAGTCATTCAAAAATAAAGGTTCAATGACCTTCATTATGTTTGGAACAGAGGTGTAGTGTTGACCCATGGTGCTACGCTGTTCAGTATGAACAACAGCTTGGAACATTGAACCAAAAATATCAGGATTGATGTCCGACCAATCCAACTCCGCACCACATTCAATTAAAATTCGGCGTGATTTACGAGTAAATTTAGGAATTTGAATATCATCTTTAAACAAACCACCGTTCACATACGGAAAATCTGCTAGGTAATCAGGTAAATCTGCTTCACGATTTTCGACAGATTGATTTAAAACTTTAAATAAGCGACTGATTAAAGGTGATAAATCTGATCCATCTTCATTGCTCTTTGATATTGCTGAAGTAAACTGTTTGTCCTGAAAAATTTCAGTGTCTTCAGCGAAATAACAGAATAAAAGTCGAGATAAGAAAATATTGAGTTGATGTAAGTTCTCTTTATTATTTAAGTCATCTTCATCGAAATTATCTGCTTTAATTTCGTCAAATAGCTTTGCTAATTTTTCAGCAGCTTGAACATCCGCAGGGTTTTCACCTTGATATACGGCTTTCTCCATTCCAGCCCATGGTAAGAAGAAATCAAATTTTTTAGCTAAATTACTAAAAGGAACATCCAATGTATCTTGTGTTTTAGTATCTACTGCCAATAGAGTTTCGAAGTCAGTTACGATCAAGAAGCGAATTTTATTACTTTCAGTTCGCTTCTCACTCTTCATTTGATCAATCAGACCATGTAAATCATGCTGTTTTGCAATTTTGAAGTATATTTGGCGCTTCCAAAAAACGGTGTTTTCTTTATCTTCAGCTAAATTACGCTCACCATTACGCACTCGTCCAATAGATTGGCTACGATGTCCATAAGCTAAAAGCAACTCATAGATAAATTCTTTTCGATGTAGCTCGCCTTTAGAAATTTTATGGATGAGCTGTTTAATATTTTCTTCGATTTGGACGATATTCATTTGTATAGATGACCGTATTAAAGCTAATAATTAGTTTATAGTAACAATAAGTTAAATTAAATGTGAAATCTTGTGGATGATAAGGCCTGACTTTCTCAGACACTTTTTTGATTCATAAAATACTGTTTTTCATAGTTCATCGGTGACACCCGCTGATTATGCGTGTGCCTGCGTTTTGGATTGTAAAACATCTCAATGTAATGAAATATAGCCCGCCTTGCTTCTTCCCGTGTTTTGTACTTATGGCGGCGTATTGTTTCTTTTTTAAGGTTGCCAAAGAAACTTTCAGCAACTGCATTATCCCAACAATTGCCTCTACGGCTCATGCTAGCTTCCATATTAAGTGAGCGGAGCAACTTCCTAAAATCACGGCTGCTGTATTGAGAGCCTTGATCCGAATGCAGCCACACAGTGCCTCCGGGCTTACGACGCCAGTAAGCAGCCA
>NZ_JAZDRH010000063.1:0-2220 GCF_047470865.1 Pseudomonas sp. F1_0610 | reverse complement strand
ATATATTCTAAAAGGTTCATAAATTTTTCAATAGGCATTACATTGGATGGTATATTATATATATTTTCAGTGTCAAAAACAGCACCTTCAAATACTTTACCCTCATCCAGGTCTTTATCTAATTCCAAAGCAAAGCCTTCGCAAGGAAGGATCAATTCACCACGACTAACTAACTTTAAAAAATCAATAAAATCTCTATTTTTTATTTGACACGTATTCTGATCTAAAAACAAACAAATTATAGATAATAAGTCAGCACCCTCTTGTTCTATAATATAAGCTATCAAATCATCCAACCAATCTATATTACCATTCGAGTCATAATATATTGGAGTATTTAAGTTCATAATTCACCTTTAATATTAGTTAAAAACAGGAAATGCATTTGTTATAACTCCATCTCGGTCTCTAGTAACCCTAAAAAGGTAACCTCCTACTGTCTCGTTACGCGTTTTCTTTTCCACATCAAAAGCAAATTGTTGCCAATGCATTTGTGCCTTTAATGCAGCTTGATGTGAAAGTTCAACGCCCCTTTCATTGCTAAGAACAGAAGTATTTTAGTATGAATTTTAGATTGAATTTCTATTACTTTCCCCACATTTGTGTCCATTACCAGCAAATTTTGGTAGCCACTAATTTATATTTTTAATTTCATTAATAACTCTGCTTTATACAAAAATACAGATACTAACTTTTATATAAAGCAGAATAAGCCTGACCACAATATTTATAACAATAATCCTTAAACCACTCTTCATCCTTTAAGCAATTTATTAAAATATCAAATGCGACTGTTGAGTACTCTAGTAAATTTTCAAACATATTCTCCATATTACTAAAACTCCAATGAAACAACCCTTTAGAGCCACCATTTCCATATTCAAACACCAAATTATACTTAATTTTATTATCTATAATATCAACCTCTACATCTTCAAAAACATGAACAGATGAACTTAAATAATCAACATATAAAAAATAGTGTTTTCTTTCTCCAGGCCAGTAATACATCCCAATTACAGGGAAATAATCGTTCTGAACCTTATTATAAACAATCATACTTTACCTTGGAAATGGATATTGAATGTTTGGACTAACAATTTTTGCATCATACACTTTACCAGTACGCATACTATACTGACAATGTATTAGATCACTTTTGACAATCGTTACTTATGAAGCTAAAGATTAATAAATACCCGCTAGTTTCATGAGAGTTTTGTTAAAAGTGATTTTTCTTATAATATAAGTCTATCTTAATAGTCAGCAATGCAATAGAAATTTAATATACTTCATTATTTACATTGATAGGTAACAATAATATTTACACACTAAATCATGATATAACATTTAAAAATCTGTCCAGTCAGCATAGCTTATATCTTGTTCATTTAACTCAAGGTAATCATCCTCTGACATTTTTTCATTAAACTTTAAAATGGTGTTTTCTAATGCGCCTTGAATAGTATCACCAGATCCAACAGTAAATTCATAATTGTCATCAAACTTTCTTTTTATTGCTAAATTAGTCGCTCCTGTAAAATGGCCAGTTTGGCTTTCATAGATTTTTACTTTCATAGTTGCATAAGGCAAGATAGGAATCATAGTAATCGTAAATTCAGCAACTATTTTCTTTATTCTCCCTACATTTTTTATATGTAAATTATGCCACATAATATATACCTCACTGTTTTCCAAAAGATATTATCCTACCATCATCTATTATATCAATGTACTTTCCATTTTTATAATATCTAGTTTGGTTGTTTTTTGGTCAATGCCCGTTTCTGCTTTAGCAAGGACGCCGTAGTTTAGGTCGCTATAGGCTTGGTAGCCTTGCGCATTTTAGCTTTACATTCCTTGCTATTTTTGAAAACTTCTTCAATAACGATAGTGGCAGATGAAGTCTATGTACGCTCCCAGTCTTGTCGATTGTTTGAGTAGAATTCAATATCTTCTAAAAAGCGCTCACACACCCATTTAAATTTCACTGGAGACTCTGGTTCATCATCCCAACACCAGGAAATAGAACGTCTTAATAAATTAGAAAATTCATAATTATCTGTTCCTGCAAGCGCTGCTTCAACTAAGCGTTTAAACTCATTTATATCTATTTTTTCGTAATGAAAAATCTTCCATACAACGCCACTTATCCCATCTCTAACTTCATCTATGTTATATGTATTAATCACATCAGAATCTAGGTCTCCTAGTATATTC
>NZ_JAZDRH010000062.1:0-2412 GCF_047470865.1 Pseudomonas sp. F1_0610 | reverse complement strand
CTCTGTGAATTCACAAGAGTTTATTTAGATTGCTGAGCCAAAATTAGAAGCTTTTAGCTTCACAAGATTTAACTGAAGAGTTTGATCATGGCTCAGATTGAACGCTGGCGGCAGGCCTAACACATGCAAGTCGAGCGGTAACAGGAAGAAGCTTGCTTCTTTGCTGACGAGCGGCGGACGGGTGAGTAATGCCTAGGAATCTGCCTAGTAGTGGGGGATAACTACTCGAAAGAGTGGCTAATACCGCATACGTCCTACGGGAGAAAGTGGGGGATCTTCGGACCTCACGCTATTAGATGAGCCTAGGTCAGATTAGCTAGTTGGTGGGGTAAAGGCTCACCAAGGCGACGATCTGTAACTGGTCTGAGAGGATGATCAGTCACACTGGAACTGAGACACGGTCCAGACTCCTACGGGAGGCAGCAGTGGGGAATATTGGACAATGGGCGAAAGCCTGATCCAGCCATGCCGCGTGTGTGAAGAAGGTCTTCGGATTGTAAAGCACTTTAAGTTGGGAGGAAGGGCAGTTAACTAATATTTGACTGTTTTGACGTTACCAACAGAATAAGCACCGGCTAACTTCGTGCCAGCAGCCGCGGTAATACGAAGGGTGCAAGCGTTAATCGGAATTACTGGGCGTAAAGCGCGCGTAGGTGGTTTTGTAAGTTGGAAGTGAAAGCCCCGGGCTCAACCTGGGAATTGCTTTCAAAACTGCATGACTAGAGTACAGTAGAGGGTAGTGGAATTTCCTGTGTAGCGGTGAAATGCGTAGATATAGGAAGGAACACCAGTGGCGAAGGCGACTACCTGGACTGATACTGACACTGAGGTGCGAAAGCGTGGGGAGCAAACAGGATTAGATACCCTGGTAGTCCACGCCGTAAACGATGTCAACTAGTTGTTGGGTTCCTTGAGAACTTAGTAACGCAGCTAACGCATTAAGTTGACCGCCTGGGGAGTACGGTCGCAAGATTAAAACTCAAATGAATTGACGGGGGCCCGCACAAGCGGTGGAGCATGTGGTTTAATTCGAAGCAACGCGAAGAACCTTACCTGGCCTTGACATGCAGAGAACTTTCCAGAGATGGATAGGTGCCTTCGGGAACTCTGACACAGGTGCTGCATGGCTGTCGTCAGCTCGTGTCGTGAGATGTTGGGTTAAGTCCCGTAACGAGCGCAACCCTTATCCTTAGTTACCAGCACGTAATGGTGGGCACTCTAAGGAGACTGCCGGTGACAAACCGGAGGAAGGTGGGGATGACGTCAAGTCATCATGGCCCTTACGGCCAGGGCTACACACGTGCTACAATGGTCGGTACAGAGGGTTGCCAAGCCGCGAGGTGGAGCTAATCTCACAAAACCGATCGTAGTCCGGATTGGAGTCTGCAACTCGACTCCATGAAGTCGGAATCGCTAGTAATCGTGAATCAGAATGTCACGGTGAATACGTTCCCGGGCCTTGTACACACCGCCCGTCACACCATGGGAGTGGGATGCACCAGAAGTAGCTAGTCTAACCTTCGGGAGGACGGTTACCACGGTGTGTTTCATGACTGGGGTGAAGTCGTAACAAGGTAGCCGTAGGGGAACCTGCGGCTGGATCACCTCCTTAATCGAAGATTCCAGCGTCTTCATAAGTACTCACACGAATTGCTTGATTTGAGAAGTAACGAATTGGGTGAAACCCAACGATAATTGGGTCTGTAGCTCAGTTGGTTAGAGCGCACCCCTGATAAGGGTGAGGTCGGCAGTTCAACTCTGCCCAGACCCACCAATTATCTGGGAAGCCCTAGAAATGGGGCCATAGCTCAGCTGGGAGAGCGCCTGCCTTGCACGCAGGAGGTCAGCGGTTCGATCCCGCTTGGCTCCACCACTTAATTTGTTACTTAGAAGTGCTGTGAAAGAGATCAGAAATGAGTATTTCCGAATTAATTTGAAATATTGATTTCTGATTTTTTATCAGAACTGTTCTTTAAAAATTTGGTATGTGATAGAAGTAAAAATAGACTATTAATTGTTATCACTGACAGTTAATAAGCTAAGGTAAATTTGCGAGTTCAAGCGAATTTTTGGCGAAATATCGAACTTCAACTGATCACTTTGAATAATCGCTGAGAAGCAGATTGTTTGGGGTTATATGGTCAAGTGAAGAAGCGCATATGGCGGATGCCTTGGCAGTCAGAGGCGATGAAAGACGTTGTAGCCTGCGATAAGCTTCGGTGAGGTGGCAAACAACCTTTGACCCGGAGATCTCTGAATGGGGAAACCCATCTAGGATAACCTAGATATCTTGCACTGAATACATAGGTGTAAGAGGCGAACCAGGGGAACTGAAACATCTAAGTACCCTGAGGAAAAGAAATCAACCGAGATTCCCTCAGTAGCGGCGAGCGAACGGGGACCAGCCCTTAA
>NZ_JAZDRH010000061.1:0-2455 GCF_047470865.1 Pseudomonas sp. F1_0610 | reverse complement strand
TACTAGTTGTTATCAGTTGTTATCTGAATTTTATTCAAGTAGAGGGGTTGACTATAATTTTTCAGATATAACTAATCTAAAGTATAGTAGAGATTTTTTTATAAATAAAATTGCAAGATTTATTTTTAATGAAACTTTTTGGATTGAGAGGATCCCTAATAGACTATTACGAGAAAGAATAGACAATATTTCCAGTATAATTGTAGATAGGCTCTATGATTTTTTTGGTGGTTACTGCGAAGAGATATATCAAACCTATGTGGATGTTAATTATAACGGTTTTAATTGGGGCGGGGAAGGGTATATTTTTACATTGAATGATAATTATATTTATTTAAGGTTTACACAACGCTCTTGAATGGTTATTTAAAAAGTTTTTATTTAAACTTAGTTTATGAAGATCGATTTTAGTAACTTATTTGTGTGATTTATATTATACGTACTTAATAGCTTAGACTGAAATGGTTAGGCGATAGAAGGCAAAATTCGAATTAGATTGGATGGATTTCAGTTTTTCTAAAAATACTCTCAAGTCTATTGGAACGAATAGTTTTGGAGTGATTCAATTATATTTTGGTGCATAGTTTGTACCCCCGTTTGTGATGGATCTTGCGCTGTAACAGGCGGCTTTGGAGCAGGTAATTAAAATGCATATATCAAAACGAATCAAACCGCGTTTTTATAACCTAATTTCGGCTTAAGTGAAGGTATCAATCACTATGGGTATGCGGGGGGGAATGGGCTGAGGTTTGTGGATCCTGATGGAAGATTAGTTTGGTTTGGTATTCCTCTTGTGTACTGGCTTGCAGGTGGAGCAGCAGTTACTGCAGATACCGCATGTGTTGCTACTAATTGTGGACAGGCTGTAGTTGATGTTGTTTCGAGTTCTTCTAATCGTAGTTGGTGGAACTCTAATGACAATGAGGCTAACTGTGGCTCAAACACTACAGCTAGCGGATGCAGTGGTAGTATTGATAATTCTACCCAGGTTACTTTTAAAGATACGCCTAGACAAAGAGAATACGAAAAAGCAAAAAGCTTTTGTGATACTCCTCCTCCTCCAGAAGGAAGAAACAAATGTGCTACATTATCTAATCAAATTAAGCATGCAAAGGAGTGTATAAGTCTTTATAAGGCTTGGGATGCAAAATGGGGGAATCGGCACGAAGAAAAAATACAAAACTGGGAAAATAGGCAGCGAAATCTTGCTGAGGAACATAGGCGTGAGTGTACTAATAAATGACTAAAAAAAGCGTAGCCGAAATTTTGTTGAAATACCAACAGTGCCCAGAGTTTGATAACATTAATTTAGTGGATGTTAACCAGAGAGGTGCAGATGACGATACTCCACTCCATAGAGCTGCCTTTAGAGGAATGCTTGAAGAGGTGGATACACTGATAGCTAGTGGTGCGGATGTCAATATTAAAGGAGATCTTGGCTATACTGCATTGCATTATGCAGCCATGAGAGGAAATTGTGACTTAATTAAATTATTACTTAAATGGCGAGCAAAAGTATCGATAAAAAATGAATTTGGTGAAACACCTCTTAAAGTTGCTCAGAATGGAAATCACTTTAATGCAGTTCAGTTGTTAAAAAAACGATGAATATTTATTTGAGTTTTTGTATTTATTACATATTTGGCAAAAGCTGGTTCTATATTAGCACCTTCAGCTGCATCAGCTTCTGCTTTTCGTCAAAAACTAAAAAGTGTATTTAGAAGGGGATTAGTAGAAACTGGCGTAGTCCAGACCTTGCAGGAAAAATGGATGAAATAATACGCTACAAGGCTGGAAAAACTAATAATTTTATTAGTTTATATGGTGCAGGTGTTGTAGGTGCGGGGATGTATCCTTGCTCAGGAAGATGTGACTAATGAAAATATATATACATGACAAAACAAACCCTAATCTATCAGCATTTAATATTGATAATACATATGTTAGCCTTAAAACTATTGCGCATATCCTTAGTGGTATTAGTGGCGTTACTTTAGTTAAAAAACGAAAGCTATTCAGTCAGTGGGAATATGTACATATTTGGTTTAAATATAAAGGCTATAATTTTGTTGTTTATGAGCCATATGGAGATAGCAGTTTATATGTAATTGGTCCAGAAGAATCCTGTGATATTGATATAAAACCCATACAGATTGCGTTTGAGCTGCATAGTGTTAGTGTATGGAGGAGGGTTGTAGTTTCAGGAATTTATTTATGTCTAATAGGTATTTGGTTATGCACAATTATTAGTTTTTTATTAAATTGAATGCAGGGAGGTTAAAGATCTAACGGCAACACATTTAATGAATTGATTTGTATTAGTACAGCTGTAATCCCCCCATTTTCCACAGTGCTCATCTGTAGAATTTAAGCTGCCTGTAATAGCTGCCTTGGCGGTACTCCTCCGATAGCAGTGTGAGGGCGTTCGTTGTTATACGTCCAAAGCCATTGTGTA
>NZ_JAZDRH010000060.1:0-2587 GCF_047470865.1 Pseudomonas sp. F1_0610 | reverse complement strand
TGCTAGATCATTGTTTAGATTTTACAAATGATTTAATTGAGTCTTATGTTGTTAAAATAGACTATAGTAGTTTTATAAGTTGTGACAATCCATACGGCTTTATTAGAAATCACATTAGTGATAATGTTATTATATTTTACCCGTTAACTACAGATATTATGTCTATATTTTTAGATTCAGATTATAAATAACTAATCAGCTTTTCCTCAATCATCTTTACTTTCTGATCAGTAACCCCAACAACTGTCGCTTGGCGTATTGCACGTCGCGGCCTTTGCGGTCGGGTTTGTCGCGTAGGCCGTTTTCCTGTTTGACTAATACACGTTCAGTGAGTTGTAAGCTGATGAGTTAGCCATTAACACAACTAAAACAGATTCAGACAAACAGGCATTAAAATATGAAGTGAACATTGCTGCCAGTGCTCGCTAATTTTGCATAGTACTGTGTAAATTTATTATTCACTGATGAACGGTAATCCCAGCTCTACAGTTAAGCTCAAAGTAGAGAAAATATTACGCAAAAATTACACCACAGAAACAAAAAAGCCCCGAATTACGGGGCTTTAGAGTATTAAGATGGTGCCGGCACCATGAGAAGAACTCAGACTATAACATATTGATTTAATTGATAAAAATAATAGTTACTTCTTGCTGGCGTACACACCAGTGTACAAGAAAGTTTAAAACGTACCTTCAAGGCATAAACCAGATAAACAACATTCTTCCAAGTAAGTAAAAAGTTGGCGGTCTCTATTTCTATGTGTTACATGTGTTACATGTGTTATGCCCAATAAATACAAGGGGTTTGGCGTAACACATAGAATTTCGTATGTGTTACATGTGTTATGCCCAGTAAATACAGGGGTTTGAGGCTAGTTAGCATTTAAAAAATAACACATGACCTTTGTTGGCATTGGTTAGCCCCACCTTTAGCTAGAGAACCTTTTAACTATCACCAAGCCCTTGTATTCAGCTAATTCTGTTGCTGCAACGGGATTAGAATATTCTGATATAGCTTTCGGTTTCTTCCAATCTAAGTCAGCCGCTAACAGTCACCGTTGTGTAACTCAAAAAAGTGTTAGGATTTGTTAGGTTTTCAGTCACACAGAGGCGCCGTCTAAGCCAATGCTGGCGCGGCTAGTATGATGTTTTAGAAATAAGTACGACTTTACCCAGAACGGGCTTAAAAACTAATTTTGAATGTTAGCATTTATTAGCATCTTGAGCCGCTAACAGCCACCTTTATGTAACCAAAATAATGTTAGGATTTGTTAGGATTTGCAAAGTGAGGAAATCTCACTTCGGCTAGCCTAGGCTGGCTGATTGTGCCTTTAACTCAATATTAAGCGCTTGTATCACTTTCATTTACTATTTGGGTCAAATCACGCGCCTTGGCAATGTAGTCAGTCGCTCTTAATCGTTCGTCACTATCGCCATCAACTCACACCTAAGATAGATATTCGGCAATGGCTTCATCGCTATCTAAAATATCAGTCAAATCAAAATCTAATAATTGAACACTCATTCTTCCCCCACACTGAAGATATCCCCAGTTTTGGGTACATCTATTTAATGCCATCAGATTTGAGCATACTCAAGATTCTGAGTTGATCTACTGATACTATTGCGCGCACTTACTGCTTACCTGAAAAGTGAATCTATGAACCTGTTTAAAAAACTTACCTTCGCTTTATTATTCTGTTCTGCCTCAGTAACCAGTGCTTATGCTGACAACTGGGGCGCGATTTATTTAAGCAAACCGACTGGCATTGCTGGTGGCTCATATAATGCTAGAAGTGCTGAACAAGCTAAACGCATAGCCTTAGAGTCATGTGTAGAAAAACACCATGGGCAAGCTCATGATTGCAAAATTGCTGGCAACGCTTTCGCCAATCAATGTATGTCTGTCTATTTAGGAACTAACAATATTGGCTCAACTGGGTATGATGGGGTGGGCTCTCACAATGCAAGGGCTCGTGCTGCTAAAGGTTGCCAACAATATGGAGGAATAAATTGCAAAGAAATCATGACTATCTGTAACAGCAGATACTATTGATGCCTCCAGTGTCGACCTATTCGGTAAGCCCTACAGAATCCTTTGTATGCGCTCAGCTGAAATTTCAGACAATTACAAAGACCTTTTAAAACTCCGCGTGTGTTATCGCTCGCCCCCAGTGGGGGATGAACATGCTAAAATCGCGCGCCTGCGTGCGCGTACTGCACTTGAAATTCAGGGCTATCCTTTCTATTCATTGAATTGTCATTCTAGCCTCAGTTTGTGGACGGGATTCCCGTCATCAAACTTCACTGTTTTATCTAAGTTTTAACTCTCACCATTGGTGGAAGTCATAATGTAATCCCCCCATTTTCCACAGTGCTCATCTGTAGAATTTAAGCTGCCTGTAATAGCTGCCTTGGCGGTACTCCTCCGATGCCAGTGTGAGGGCGTTCGTTGTTATAAGTCCAAAGCCATTGTGTAGCAAGTTCTTGAGCCTGTTCAATGCTGTCAAAGATGTTTAAATCTAACCATTCATGACGCACTGTTCGGTTAAAACGCTCAACATAAGCATTCTGTGTCGGTTTGCCTG
>NZ_JAZDRH010000059.1:0-2821 GCF_047470865.1 Pseudomonas sp. F1_0610 | reverse complement strand
CACCACTAAGAATATCGTTGCCAGAACCACCGTAGAGTTTGTCACTACCATTGCCACCATATAACTCATCATCGCCAGAGCCACCATACAATGTGTCGTCACCATCACCACCTTGTAAGATGTCATTGCCAAATCCACCAAAAATAAGATCATTATCTTTAGTTCCTACAACGTTTTGATCTTTTAATGCGATTATTCCTGATATTGAATAAAGTTCTAAATGATCTCTACCCAATGTATCTAAAAATAGATCCATTTTATTTTGTTGTTTTAAGCTACCTAAATACTGACTAAGCAACTCCATTCCTTCATTCCAATGAGTTGCGTGCCCACCTGCTAAAAACTCATATAAATCTACTGTTGCATTAATAGAATATTGCTTTGAGTACGTTTCAAATGCAGCCACAACTTTAGAATAGTCTAAAGAAAATTTAGCTAAATCGACCGTGATTAAATCCGTATATTTGGCTAAACGTGTTTCACTTGAAACTTGCTGGTAGAGCATAAATTCTAATGCAGAATAGGTTTCTTCAATTTGCTTTATTATTTCGAGACCATGAATCATATTTAGATAATAAAACTGACGCTCTTCTAAATTATAAAATGCATTAATAATTTTAATTTTTTGTACTAATTCATCTGTCACAGGTAGAACCGCTGTGAAAGTACCACCTACTTGATCAGGCCTTACAGTTATGCCACCACCCCCTGCTTCCATTTGTACAAAATATTTATTAATAATGGTTGGTTTTTTAGCCGTCGTTATATTTTGACTTGACAAGGTACTACTCATGTCATCATCTTCAATCCAATCCGCTGCATATGTTAGCTTCACTGCAGGATCTGCACTTATCCAAGACGTTAAAAAATTGAACATCACAGCCATTTGGAAAGCTTTTTCTGGTGCATTTTTTAATGCATCATAATATATTCGCACTTGTGCTGATAAAGCTAATGCTTCATTCAAATCACGAACACGCCCCATACCTTCAATGTATGATGCTTTTTTCTGATCATCTGTCATTTCGACTTTATTTACAAATTCTGCTCTCGTTGAGTCTTGCACAAAGTTAATGTCACCCATTAGTCCTGTAGCGCCATCTTCACGAATGAATGTGCCTACCTCAGCTAAAACATTGCCACCTTCTACAGTTTCATTTTTAAGTTGATACCCTGTATTTAAACCTTTAATACCTAGTTCCTTCAAAGTCAGCATTTCACCCGCATCAGTTTTTCCATCACCATTCTTATCTTGCCAAACCTTAATTTTATTAAAATCTTTATCGTTGGCATCGACAATTCCATCACCATTAGTATCTAAACTTGCCAAAGCTTCAAAGCCATTCTTAGCATAAATATTAACAACTGAACCATCTTCTAAAATTTTTTGCCCAATAACAAAATCATTACCAAACAGCTCTGAGCCATTGGTAACTCTACCATCCTGATTATCATCAAAGACTAAAATTCCATCTTCTTTGCCAACCCAGCCAGTATTGCCTGCAAAACCATCGCCATTAAAGTCGAAGTTAATCCCGCCATCTGTGCCGATAACGTCTAGTTTGCCATTTCCGTTGAGATCAATCATGAGAGGGTCATAGTAAATGGTGAAGGTTGTGTCTTTTGCTAACTGCATATATGAAGTAGGTTGCCAGTCATTTGATACCCAACCAAACTGGGAAAATTCAAACCAATGAATAACTTTTGTTGCTTTTGGTATTAAATCAGGCTTTGATGGATCTAATACCGTATTATCTCCTGGTGTAAAATTCCAATTATCGGGAGTCTCTATACCTGCATAATCTAGAATATTTTTAGCAACAGTATGACAGTTTTGCATTAAGAAATTATAATTATATCCTGCATCATCTATCTCATTAGCCTTATCTACCATTTTTCTAAAATAATCAGATAAATCGTCTCCTTCCATTGCGTCATAGTAATTTATGACTACTTCTCTATTTTCTTTATATTTCGGATGATCATAATGATTACTATCATATGGGCGAGTTTCAGCTGTTAGCTTTCCTGTTTTCTCATCATAATCACCTGAGATAACTGTTTGGTTGCCATATTTATCTGTATAGACTACAAATGAGTGATAAGCTCCTGGTATTTTTCCATAAATTGGGCGAACCCCAAATTGAATGCTCTCTTTACCTATTGCCATAAATTTCATCTCCTGTACGTTTAAAATAGCGGGGCAACCTGAGTCCCATAATATGACTCAACTTTTATAACTCTATCTTGATCATTAAAAAAAAATTCAGCACTTAAGACGACGGGAATTCTTTCAGGGAAAGGACTCCGCCATTGTTTTTTGAAACCATAGACATCCTGCCCTTGATATTCTTTTTGCATATATTCACTATATTCAAATCTTTTAAGTTCCTGCTCTTTCATTACCTTCACTACCTTTTCTTTAGAATCACCAATAGCGATATATTTTGAAATAATCAAACTCACATCTGCTATTTTATGCGAGCCTTTTGTTGGGCGTACATCAACAGGAATCTCTACTTTATTAATATCATCTATCAGTGCAGTTGTATGTACTAATGAATATATCCAATAAATAATTAACAAACTACTCAATAGCAATACACTTATCACCTTCTGTTTTTTCTTCATAAATATCCTTATTTCCATTAATTAATAAAAACTACAACCCCCCACATACCCTCATCCACTTTTGTTTGAAGTGTGTTCTAGTAAACTAATGGCTGTTCGCATTATAAACCTCCTCCTTAATTTTAAAGTTTGGAAAACCTGGAGCACAACCCACTAAAAATATAGAACCAATTATCGAAAAATTAAATAC
>NZ_JAZDRH010000058.1:0-3052 GCF_047470865.1 Pseudomonas sp. F1_0610 | reverse complement strand
ACCTAATATAGTTTAAAAAATTCAATATTATCTCATCTTCGATATTTATTTTAGCAGAGTCAATTTCCACACAATCGTTATTATTTAACTTTTTAATAAGTTTTTTACCAATATTAACCATATCCCTTGTTATCTTATCAGCACTTATAGCTAACATATGTCTAGCTAAATTATACTCTATTCTTCGCCTACTAATTTCACTAAATTTTACAACATACAATGCAACCAAACTCGAACTTAATGCAATAATACCAACATTTAGTGACTGCCAACTATGCCAGACCTTTTGAACTTTAATCCAACTTCTATGCTCAATCCATGGGAAAATAAACATGCATAAAATATAAATAAAAAATATACAGAAAAAAATAATCCATAAATATGTTTTTAAGTTTTCCCAATCAATCTCTTTAATTCTTTTAATCATTAGTATTTTCAAACCTCAATATCAAACTGTGGCAACTCAGGAGCAGGACCTACCACCTGCCCGTCTTTAATAAAGACTTTACGCCCTATTTCAACATCCACACCTTGAGCACTGAGTTCTGTGCCGTTGCGTAGTTGAACACGCGTAATGCCTGCGTTCTTATCTTGCCACACTACCGTGCCAACGACTCGGCCGCCATCAGGTAAAAGATTAATAAATCGCTTCCACGGGTTAACGGTTGCCATGATGTCGCTCCAATTTAATTGTTTGCACTACTCTCGTGCCGCTTTCACTGACGTCGATTTCAGTTGATAAGCACAAGCCACGCCAGTTGCCCTCATCGAGCGATCTAAACTCACACAGCATTGCTGGCTCAATTAGCCCTGGTGCTTTTTGCTCTGGAAATAACGGCATGTTGAGTGTAACAATTTCTTGATTGCCGCCTTTGCAGATTTCAGCAATGCCACGGGCTCGCGCTGCTGCGGTATCGGTTATCAGGTCGTCATACACATCTGTGGTGTATTGATCACCTGCAGTACCCGCTCTGCGTACATCAACGGCTACACCAAAGTTAATACCACTGACATAACAGCTATTCCATTGCGGCTGTGGAGTCCATTCGCCACCGATTTCGGGAACGATTTGCGTTGGAATAATGCGATCGACTGTTGCGTTATCCCAGTTCCAAACGGCATCACGATAACGTGGCAAAACACTAAACTCATTACCTGCTTTGGCGGGTTTAACAACCGCACCAATGCTTTCTGCAATACGTGAAATGACTTCAATCGGCGTTTGATCTAAGTAGCTCAACGCACCTGCAGTAATTGTCCAGTCGACTGGGTTTTCGTTGATACTATCCCACTTCATAACAAAGCCAGTATTAAGCAATAGGTCCTCTGAGGCTTGGCGTGCTGTAATATCAACCGCATTCACCGCTGAGGTTTTCAATGCATAAGGGGCGGCTAAGTATTGTGTGCGACTTGCACCACGTACGCTGTAGCGTTCGTTTGCAAAACGCATATCACGACTATAGCTTTCAATAATAAACTGCCATATATGACCGTTAATTTTCGCTTCAATTAGCTTTTGCCCGCTAGCATCTGGCTTGATCTGCAGTAGCGCGCTTTTACCTAAAAGCGAGCCTGAAAACCCCCAGCTAAACGAATCAATATCTAGCGATAAAGTAAATGTTGTAAATTCAATAGGTGTGCGATCAGGCAGCACCACCACTTCTACGCTGTTTCCAATCACATAACTATCCTCAACAATTGGCTCTTCTGGCTCAGGTATCACGATGATAGGGCCGACATAATCAGGGTATGTAATACCCGTCGTCCTTGGATCACAAGGTCGCCCCCACTTCCAGCGAATGCGCCAATCACGTTCAATTTGTCTTGCAGTACCCCAACGAATGCGATCGCCCATTGAATCAGTCGGTTGAATTGCATGCGTTGGTTTGATGTATCGAAAATCAAAATACACAAAAGGCGTGGTATTGGGTGTGTAACGCTTGCCTTTAAAGTCAAAAACTAAAGGTTTGACATGCGGTAGATAAAGGCTTTCACGTAGTTCTTGTTCTGCACTAAAGCGCTTGCCATGCTCATTGCAGCGATAAAAACGTGTGCTGCTCTGCAGGTCTTTTTTGGCAGGGATAGGCGTGTAGAGAATCCGTAATTGAATATCGCGCGGCTTAATACTTTGATTCCAGCCAGTGATCATATGCTGATCTTTTGCTGGAACATCTGCCCACTCTGTTAAGAATGCATTATCGCGCCCATTAGCTTGCCCAAAGTTGAGCTGAGTAGCATTGTCTTTAGTAGGAACAAGATCCCACGCTAGCTGCGTTGTAACTGCGAGCACTTTGCCATTTTTGTAACGTATCGTGCTTTGTTTGTCATAACCTTTCGTGCTTATCCAGCTTGCCTTTATTGCGCGAATATCCTTTTGTTTACCTTTAGTTACCCTGATACCTACCTCAATTTGTAGGCTTTTACGCATAAAAGTATCTCACTTAAATCATTTTATAAGTCTGATATTCTAATAACTTCAAAATTCACAATCTGAAGTTTAGTTAGTGTTTTTTCGTGCTTTATTTTCTCTGTATCACCATAATATGTAACTTTCCATTTAGCATCTAAATCAACGCACTGTTTTATTTTTTCTATATATGGAAGATCAACATCAGACAGAGAATGACCTACAATTACAATCTCAGTCACTTCTTTTAAGCTTAAAAAGAAATTTTTATTTTCATCAATAATTTTCTTAGTATTTTTAAATGTTTTATTAAAATAGCTACGAACTACTTCTTTTCCCAACTCTACGGAAAAGTCATACTGATCATTTTTCCAACTTTCCCACTCTTCCTCCTCTGCTAAACTTAGATTATCAGGTTTTTTCATATCTAATTCATCGACACTATCTAAGTTTACAGCATGACCTAGTACTATTTCAGTATCGTTATCTTCATTATTTATATTGCCATGAATATAATTAATACTTTCAGAATTTACACCATAGTAACTTTCTAAAGTATCCGTATAATTAAAGTTTAGATACAATGAATTTATATCAACATTTAATAATTTTTTATCCTCTACAAAAGGATACTCAACTAATGAA
>NZ_JAZDRH010000057.1:0-3551 GCF_047470865.1 Pseudomonas sp. F1_0610 | reverse complement strand
CTGTTAGTCCATCTTTGAATTATTTAAATACTAGGAATCTATTACCTTTAATTATTTTATTACAGTTAAAATTAATCTAAATCTTCTAAATCATGCACCAACATTAGTATTGACTCATCATCTATTGTAGATACTTTTGATAAAAAATTAATTGCATCCTTACTTGAAGTAATCTCTGCAATACATTTTGCACGCCCTATTACTGCTTCAGTTATACGTGCTCTAGCTTTTTCTATTGCCGTCGCAAAGTAATTTTCAGCTTTTTTAGCGTCATCATCAATTGCATAGTAAAAATAGGCTAGCTCAATTAATGCATTAACATTAAAAGGATCCATATCAACTGCTTCCTGATGAATATTTCTTATATCATCTAACGAATAAGATTCGCTATCACTGCCCTGCATACACATTCCTTTAACCGCTAGCATAGATGAATTTAATTTTGTATTTTCTTCTAATTCCTTAATTAGACTAAGAGCTTCATCATAATTTTTTTCTTTCATTTCTTTAAATATTTTATTTAACATATTTGTTCCTTATAAAAATTAAGGGCAGAGGCCTTTACCTGACAATCGTTTATCCTCTTGAATTAACTTCTTCATTTGCTGGGCAGCTCGCTTAACACTTTTTTTCGCATCCTTGTGTAAAAACGCAGTTTTATTCGTTTTTATATATGCATTTTAATTACCTAGTCCAAAGCTGTTTACTAATGATAATAGCAAGTACAATCTCTCAAAAATACAGGATAAATAACACCTAAAAACAAGTTATAAAAATACAATAAATAAAATTTAAAAACTTTTTATTCTATTCTTAAAATACTCAAGAACATCTTCAATATTATCTCCTCTAAAACTGCAATCGCCCACATATAGAGACACATCAGCCTCAACAGGCTTATCGTCAAACGAGGTATTTAAGCAAACATATTTAATAACAAATAGCTTACCAAAATAATTTAAATATTCTTTATCATAAAATATATCCAACCTATACTTATCTAATCCACAATCAGATACATTCTCAATATAATTCACCTGAACCAAATTATATATTTTCATACACATACTCGACCCAAAAATACGTTTAATTTTTTTTATAAAATCCATAAATACTTCATGAGAAGTATTGAAAAGCTCTTCCTCATATTTATAAAAATAGTCGTCTTCCACATATAACAAAATATTATCATCTAATATATTATACTCATCCTGCTTATAAACTCGTCCAAAAAAAAATTCTGTTTGAAATGCTTTTGAAATTTCAAGCCGTAAATAAAAGTTTTTATAGTCATCACGATCTAGTGGCTTTATCTCAATTACTTCTTTTACCTCAGTATATTGTTCACTCATTCTCTATCTTCCTGAGCAGATACATCTACAGTGTCTAGCATGAGTTCCTAACGGGACCGATTGAGTAGCATCTCGCTTAGCTGCTGAACATGCATCAGACTCTGTTTTACCTTGTCCAAATCCACCTATATACCCTGGAACTCTACCATCTAAAATAGGATCTATTACTTTAATTTGGCATTTAGCAGTACAAGACCAACGTCCTGCTTTTCTTTTTTCATAAATAATTGTTTCTGATACGACAATACTACCACTGCATCCGCTAGCTGTAGTGTTTGAGCCGCAATCATTTGTATTCTCTGAAGAGTCTGAAGAGAAAATCTGCCCCCAAGTATTATTCCAGACCCAAACTTGTAAATTAAGCCAGACTAGGACTAACTTTTCCCCGCCCCACTCATACTCCACTGGTTGCCCAAAAGGTAAAGCATTTGTAGGGTCCTCCCATTGATTTGTGTAAGCACCATTTCCATTAATTGGTACAACTACAGGTGCAGGTCTAATCAGAACTCTTAACCCCTTAGGATCTCTATACCTCAACCCATTCCCACCCGCATACCCATAGTGATTGATACCACCACTTAGGCCGATAGGATCACTTTGGCTATAACGCCCTACTCGTGGGTTGTAGTCCCTGAAGTAGTTGTAGTGTGTACCCGTTTCTGCATCAAAGTACTGTCCAGGGTAGCGCAGGTTCATGGTGATCAGGTTGGTGCTGTTGGGGGTGGTTTCCCCAAAAGCTTGCATTTGGGCTTGCCACGTTGTAGTGCCTTCACTGTTGGCGGCTATTTGTGGTGTGCCTAGGTGGTCGTTATAAAGGTAATGGTAGCTGGCGTTATTCAGTGTGCCTGTGCTGGTGGCGCTGTGGTTAAGGTTGGCTTGCCAGAGGGGTTGTGTTCCCCACTCACTGTCAGGTTTCCAGCCATAGGCTATTTGTAGTTGCCCTTGTTCGTTTAGTTCGCCGATGAGGCCTTCATCGGTATATAGGTAGTAGGTGGTTTCGCCGTTGATTTGTTTACTAATACGTTGCCCAAAGGGGTTGTAGTGGTAGGTGGCGATTTCAGTGTCGTTACGTTTGATGCTGTTTAAGCGGTCGTCGGTGTTGTAACCGTAGTCTAGGGCTTCTAGGGCGGTTTTCTTTTGGATGAGCTGGCCTGTTGGGCTGTAGCTTAAGTTTTCTTGCTGGCTACCAGTTTCCCAGCGGATTAGTTGATCGTTGGCGTTGTATTGCCATTCCCCCGGTTGGTGACGGCTGCCGATGCGGTTGCTGAAGCATAAGTGATATTTTCTTGTAAAACATGACCTAAAGGATCTAGACCATCAAAGGCTACCCTTGTTAACAAAAGCTAATTAGGGCAGCCAATTTGTATTTAATAGCCAATATTTTCATATATTTCTAAAGCATTAAATGGACGAGTAAAGTCAAAGTTTAAAACCGCCTCAATAAACTCTTCAGGCGGCAAGTAATTATTAATCTCTACATAATGATAAATTAATGTTGGAGCGCAGAAAAAATACTGATAGTCAACAGATGGGATAAGAATATTAGCTGTACCTAATAGATAAGATCTTTCCTTAAGGCAAAGGTACCCATCTTTGTTTCTTGTTCCGTCACATTCGTAAGATAAACCATTTAATCCACAATCTGTGATCCCTCTAAACCCCATATATGCCGAGTTGATTATATCACTACCTTTAATAATCTTTGCTAATTTATCTAGAAAACCTTCTGGAACCTTCCCTACTTTAAAAACTTTTTCCTGAGTTAGCCAACCAACACTTTTAATATTTAAAACGGGTTGATTTCAGTAATTCACATAATAACTCATATCTTTATAATACATAATATTTACTTCCTATTATTTCTAAGTGTGCAGGCAGCCCATACAACACAGCCCATATTAGGTTTTAAAATTTGATATAATTCCGTAGGATCTTGCACTGTTCTTGAATTGCTATAGTATATGATCTTCTCATCTGGCTGGTTCAATGTATAGTTAGGTATGTGATCGCCTGACCGATAGATTTTTAACCCTGTTATATCTTCATAGGTTTGAATATCCTCCTTATTTCTCAAATTTCTCGTTTTTCCATCTAAAAATATCCTCTTTATATATTTCTATTCTAAAAACATTTTCAATACTTTTTTTCCATAATTATTAATATAATAATTAGGATTCACTTTAATATTAGAATCAATAT
>NZ_JAZDRH010000056.1:0-3792 GCF_047470865.1 Pseudomonas sp. F1_0610 | reverse complement strand
TACACAATGGCTTTGGACGTATAACAACGAACGCCCTCACACTGCTATCGGAGGAGTACCGCCAAGGCAGCTATTACAGGCAGCTTAAATTCTACAGATGAGCACTGTGGAAAATGGGGGGATTACATTAGCATGCGAGGTAGAATTATGAGCATGATATGGATGGTTAAGGCTATGCAAGCTAAAGTCGGAAATCCTTTACGCAAGTTGGTTTTAATAAAGCTAGCTGACAATGCAAACGAAAAGGGTGAGTGCTTCCCGTCATACAAGCATATTTCAGATCAGTGCGAAATTTCCCACAGTACCGTTAGAAAACACATTAAAGATTTAGAGTTAATGGGTTTCTTGACTATTGAAAATCGTAGAGGTGTGCTGGGTAATTCATCCAATATTTATCGTTTAACGATAGATAATAAGCCAAATAACCCTATGCCGTCAGAAAGCACACCTATGCCGTGTGACGGCACACCCCTATGCCGTCACACGGCACCATAACCAGTCACTCTTTTGAACCAGTCAATGAACCAAGAGATAGCGCACGCGAAAATGCTTTGGTTGAGCAATCAAAAAATCAAATCAATACACGCCAAAAAATGAGCTTGGGATGGCAGCCTGATATTCCAACGCTAATCACTCGGGCGAAGATGGCAGGACTACAGGTTGATTTATTCACGCCTGAAGTGATTGGCATGTTCAAAATTCATTTTGAAGCACAAGAGCAATATTTAACCAACAGTCAGTGGCTAGCTAAATTGGTGGCATGGGTTAAGCGTGAGCAGGCACACCTTGCAACACGACCAACAGTAAAAAACCAAGTCGCTCAAGTAAACCCAACGGATGACGATGATAGCTGGCTGGATGATGTGCGTATCGAGGTGATGCCATGAGTGCTCAACGTGTAACAAGTAATGCGCTTGTATCCTCTGTGCAATTACCCGCTAAGCCTAAGCGTGTGGTTTATTCCTTTAACAAACCTACACTGCTGGAGTTACCAGATGATAAAAAATTACAGGTTAAGCAGGCCATTGATTATTTGATTGATGAGCTAAAAGCACTGTGCCCAGCGTGGAAGCAAGCGTGGACAGCTAACACCGACATGCGAGTGGTTAAACGAAACTGGGCAGAGGCATTGGTCAGTGAAGGTATTACCTCAAAATCACAAATAGATCTGGGTTTACGTTTACTGCGTAATGAGCAAAGCCCATTCCTACCCAGCATTAGCCAGTTTGTAACCTTATGCCAGCCTACGCCTGAGAACTTAGGTTTACCTTCAGTCGATGACGCTTACAAGCAAGCCTTTGCGGTATCTCATCCAGCTGCCAATTTTAGCCATTGCCATCCTGCTTCTTATCACGCGGCCTGTGAGGTGGGCTTATACGTGATGACACGTTATAGCGAGCAAACGAGCCGAGAGCGCTTTGCCAAAGCTTACAAAGAAACCTTAAGCAAAATCTGGCGTGGTGAAGCTATCCGAGCCTTACCCGATAGTGAAACTAAAACCGCCATTATCAAAGCAACTCCAGAAGTCGCCAACAAAGCTCTAACAGACATGCGGGCGATGCTAGGCATCAAGCGAAAAAGAATTTTAAGTTAACTAGAGGTAAGAATGTCCACACTAGCGGTACCCATTACAGATGCAGAAATTAAGCGCCAAGCGGCTAATGATATTGTCACCACCCTACGTGATCCACGCTATCAAGGGTTACGTTATCGCTATTTAGCGGATCGTACTCGTGGTAGTTGGTTTTTGATCATCAATGGCAAGTGGGAGCGTATCGGTGCTTTTCCTGTGCTGACGAGTAAACAGGTGATCAATACACTACCAGAGCTACTCACACGTAAGGCTGTAAATGCTGAGGCAAGTTTATGTCACGGTGATGTGTCACGTTGCAAAGATTTACTGATTTGGTACCGCGACCGAGTTAAACGCAATAGCAACCTAAGCCAAAAGCGCAGGCTCTCTGTTGAAATAATCCTAGATAAGCACTTACTACCTGCCTTGCAAGACACAAATATAGACGAAATCAATCGCGATCTAATTGATCGTCAGTTGATTTGGTCATTACAAGAAAGCTATTCCGTAAGCTACGTGCGCCAAATTATGCGCGTACTACAGCAAGCCTTTAATCAGGCACTCAAATTAAACCGCATCACAAATAACCCATTGGCCAGCTTTAAGTTTGCTGAGTTTGTTCAAGCAAAAGAAAAACCCAAAACAGGGCGCTTAAGGCCGATTGACCTTGACCCATTACTTGCCCATTTAAAGCACTGTTATGCGCTTAAGCCAGTACAAGGGCTTTTTGCGTTGATGATGCTGGCACATGGTACTCGTATAGGTGAGACGCGATTAACTCGATGGCGCGACATTAGCTTAAGTGAACGTGTGTGGTTTATTCCTGCTGAGAACACCAAAACAAGGGTAGAGCATACCTTGCCACTCACTGATCAAGTATGTGCGCTATTAACACAGTACCGCGAACGTATGAAAGGACGCGCTAAGGATTACTTATTTGTCGATGAGGCAGGTTGTTTACTAACTGAACGGCAGGCGGGCAGTTCGTTTCAATGGCTGAGTCAAGGAAAGTGGAGTAGTCACGACTTAAGAAAGCTGGCCAGAACATGCTGGGCGGAGTTAGGCGTGGACTACTTAATTGGTGAAAGGCTACTGAATCATCAAGTAGGTGCGTTAGTGCAAACGTATGTACTGACAACACAAGAAGAGCTTAAACGCCAAGCCTTAGAAAACTGGTGTGCTCGTCTCGATGAGTGTGGATTTAGTGAGATTCACAACGAGACAGGCGTTAGATCAGGTATCCGCGAAAATCTGAGCAAGGCTAAGTAATACGGGGCTTATAGCCAGTTTAGGTGTTTGCGACCAAAGAGGCGGCGAAATGACAGATTTGAAGTATGTACAGATATGTAAACGATGTAAGGGAATTGGCAACATTAAGCGAAACATGGATCTTTTTATTTGCCATGAATGCCGTGGTTATCGGTTTGTGGTTAGTAGTGATAAAGGGCTGATTAAGGCTTTAGCTGATCAGCTTTATCAAACACTGAATCAGTTAGAATATTTAAAAGGTAGTAAACGATGAGAATAGATCAAGCTGAGTATATTGTGGCGCAGTATGGAATCTGGTGCAGAACAGCTACGGGAGTGCCTCGCTATAAGTCGCCCTTGCTTGCAATGATGCGAGAGTTGGGCGTTTATGATTCAAAAGTGACTTGCGCTATAGATGATGATACAGCATTACAAGTAGACGGATTTTTAGCTGCATTACAAAAAGATGAGCCAGAAATTGTTAAAGCATTAATGCTACGTTACGTAAGAGGTGTGTCATATAGAAACATGGTAATGTATGGAATTAGTAGAGCAGAGGGTTATTTGAGAGTTCAACAAGGGATTGCTTCACTGGCATCTTGTTTTAGAGTTCTAGCTAGTTAATAAATAATTTTTTATACATAGTTATTTTTATATTAAATAAAGAAGCTGGAAAAATCGTAAGTAGAGAGCTTACAATCGATAAAATGAATAAGATATTTAGTTCTTGAATAATTTTAAAATATTTAAAGCCCCTGTTAGCTTGATTTAGCAGGGGGTTATTGATTAATTGAAAACTATTATTTGAACGTATGCTTTATTTTTTATTAATAAATGTACACCAAATTGAATCTTTAGGGTTGTTTCTATCTATAGCCCACTCAACTCTACCTTCAATTTCTTTTGGGATTCTAAATGCTATATTGGTAGGTTTAGATATTAGAGAATTTAGTTTTTCATTGTATACATTA
>NZ_JAZDRH010000055.1:0-4660 GCF_047470865.1 Pseudomonas sp. F1_0610 | reverse complement strand
GATAACAACTAGTATTATTATTTTTAGACAAAATATTAACATCCAAGCTTCTTTTTAGCGCATAATTTCCAGCCCTTGAAACTCCTAAGCAATAACCTGCCAGCTGATTTAACCTAGAATAATTAATTATACTTTTATACTTCACCTTTCCTTTAGAAAAATAAATAACTAAAAAACCGTCAAGAGTATAAGATTTTAAGCAAAAAACAGTTAAATCTCCAAATTCCTCAAAAAACTTTATCTCTAATATCTCATCATCATAATTTGAGCCTAAAATATCTAAAATAATATCTATACTTTCATGGCCAGCATAGTTAGCCAAATCATGCTTCTGATTAGAAGAAAGCACTTCAAAGTCAACTCCAAACGGCCTTACAAACAACATACTATAAATATACTCAGAAACATACTTTATTAGATCACCAACAATATTAGCTTGATATTTTTCTGAATTTACTCTTCTCTTTACTATATCAAAAATATTTGCACCACAGCTAAAACTTACTATATCAGCACCAGCTCCATACTCTCCAAAATCTCCATTAATCTCTACCAAACCTTTTAAACAACCATTCAAACAGCTTATTTTTTGCAGTATATTTATATCATTCATAAAAACACCAAAATTATTAATTTAAAATAGTATTAAAAATCTAGAGAATATCCTTAAAAAAATCAAGTTCACACTTCTTATATGCTCTTTCTAACTTTTCTCTTTGTTTTTTTAAGATTTCGATTATTTCCAAATGACCAGCATAAGACACACTCTCAGAATTTAAATCAGTAATTCTCCAAGCGATTGTTGCATTTAAAATTTGTAAAGCTCTTTTTAGATCGTCACAAGGATCTCCTGGGGTAACTTTTAACGCCGAGTTTTCTTCAGCATGAGTGTATGGACTTGGTGTTTTTGCCAATCCATCAGCATACACAATACTACCACTGCATCCGCTAGCTGTAGTGTTTGAACCACAGTTAGCATCATTACTTGTACTCGGAGTAATGTCAGCCGTGGCAGAACACAATTTATCTCCTACCCAATAACCTATAAGCCCTTCACCAGTAGCACCAGCCTACTGTCCCTACACCAGGTGCTACCAAAGTACCTCCAGCCCCTCCAACAACCGCACCTCCTACGTAACCAATAATTCCTCCTGAAACACTACCCGTTACAGTGAAGATACTGACACACCAAGAACTAGACCGAAGTCCTAAAGAGTCTATGTACCTCAGCCCATTCCCACCCGCATACCCATAATGGTTGATGCCACTACTTAAGCCAATAGGATCACTTTGGCTATAAAGAGCTGTAACACCTGTTACACAAGGTTTAAGTCATGTTTTACAGGTGTTACAGCTGTTTTCTTAAGATGGCATTGGGATCGGTGAAACACCTATGTTTCACCACATCTTTAACAAAATTTTTAATTAATCAGAAACTTTTTTAAAACATTTTTCATAAGAAGATAAAGATTCTCCGCCATAACATAATTGAATCACCCCAAAATTATTTTCAACAAGCGCGCTCCAATGCGCTCTAGAATAAGTTTCCCAAAATCGAAAACTATCAAAACTAAGTCGCATTTCGCCTTTTGTAGCATAATAAAGCTCCCAGCTATTTTCATTGATAAGAATTTTTCCATCTCGTAGATATTCCTGCCTATATTTTCCAGAAGGGTAAATAATTAAATAATTATGTGGTGACTCATTAACTTTATATACCCCCATCACATCAACTTCCTCAGGCATAAAGCAGCCTGATAAAAAAACAATAACTACTGATAAATATAATAATTTATTCATCTCATTTCCTATTCAATTGCTCTTCCCACCAGTAAACCTGTTGCATATTTCCCATGGGACCAAATGTTGATCTCTCCCAATGAGGAGCCAGACCATAAAAAAAAGATTCAAAACTAGAAGTATTAGTAAGTACTACTCTTACTTTATCGCAACGTTCTGTTGGAAAAATTTCAATTTTAAAGCTTCCAACAAAATGCCTAGTTGCATTCATATCAACCCATGCCTCCAGATATCCTGATGCTCCGAATGAACTTTTGTAGTCTGTCACTGGTTCAATTTGAGTATAATTACAGGATTCTAAACCCTCAGCACTTTTGGCTTCATAATATAAGATAGCCTTTCGCACAGCAGGAACATGCATTTTAATTATCTGTTAAAAATGCCAATTTTTATATTATTTTCAACTACTTTCCTGTACGCTAAAATATATAATATTTAACTTCAAAATCCAGCTTTAAATTTAACTAACAACCATCTTAAAACTGTCAAGATAAAGTTCCATAAAACAACTAGTGTTATAAAAATTATCCCAATAATAAAAATATCACTAGGTCCACCATAGCTAAATCTCATAGCAATAGTCAAAGCTACAGGGAGACCAAATAAGCGAAAATAATTAATAAAACTCTGCTTACTAGCCCCCCATAAACAAAGAAATGCACTAATAAAAAATAACAAAAAAGCAACCAAAAAATAGAGCAAACTTACTCCATTCAAAAAATACTCATTATTTATAAAAAAAACTCCAACATAGAGCAAACTACTGAAGACTAAACTAAACAGCCCAATAAAAAAAGAAATTAATTTTAGACTTTTTTTAAAAAAAGTATTTGATATATGCATTTTAATTACCTGCTCCAAAGCCGCCTGTTACAGCGCAAGATCCATCACAAACGGGGATACAAACTATGCACCAAAATATAATTGAATCACTCCAAAACTATTCGTTCCAATAGACTTGAGAGTATTTTTCCAAAAACTGAAATCTATCCAATCTAATTCGAACTTTGCCTTCTATCGCCTAAGCATTTCAGTCTAAACTATTAAGTACATATAATATAAATCACACAGCATAAGTTACTAAAAATCGATCTTCACAAACTAATTTTAAATAAAACTCTCTAAATCATTACTCAAGAGCGCTGTATAAAATTTAAACAATTATAATTTAATATAAAAATCAATTTTTACTTGTACTACTCTCCTTCCTTTCTTTTAAAAATCTCCTTTAATTACATCCCAATTCGATTACCTACTTTTTCAGACCTAAATAATATTTTTTATAAAACTCAATAAAAAAACAAAAAATTAAAGCCAAAACAACTCCAAGTACAATTCTAATATAATAATAAGTATCACTATGATACCGCGCTAACCCATCATAATCTGCTGGCATAGTTAGATCATATACAAGCAAGCCATAATAGGATAATGAAATATATAAAAAAACAGAACTATATTTAAACCTAATTAATACAGAAATCCAGGAAACACTAAAAATGAAAATTAAAAAAATATAACCCCATATAGATATATAACTTGCATTACTATAAACCCCTGAAATTGGAGTTACTAAAAAAAACAACAAGATCAAATACAAAAGAAAGATAAAATCAATTTTTCTAGCCATAACTCATCTCTTTATAAAAATTACCATCTTACATTATATATTTTATTTAAATCGCATTGAATATACGGATCTGGAAGTTCTATATCACTACAAAACTTTTTCCATCTTTCAGTAGTAGCATTTTGCATGCCTATTCCAGAAAACCCTCCCTCAATCGCAGTTAAAGAAGGCTTTTTCAAGCTAAAAACAAACATACCTTTCTCTTAGTAGTGTTAATGTAGGATTAGAAATAAATGATTGTGAGTATGCACTGCTAGCAGCATAAATAAAATCTACTTCTTCCTTCTAATAATAAAATACCTAATTAAAAAAGCGCTTGCTATAAAAAATAAAAAATAAAAAACAAGTATATAAAAACCTGACCGCATAATATAAGTTTCCGGCTGCGGATTGTATGTTTGCGCTAACCATGAATAATAATACCCCACATAAAGGCTTATAAAAGAAAACACATATAAGATAGATATAAAAATAAAATTCAACATAATTAACATCCTAATTTCATCTATTGTACTGGATACGCACAATGCTCATACTCTCTAAATGTGCTAGGTACTGTATATACCCTTATAAAAAATACAAGCTCACTCTTCTCGCAAAAACTTACTGGCCGGCATCTCCTAATAACACTATCCGCAAACGATTGACATTGATTAATTATAGTCCACCTCCCAAGAGGCTCGTCAATTTGTAGTAACTCGTTGACACATCCTTCATCAACATTATCTACTATTTGACAACTAGCATTATGCGCTTTATGTTCACCTGTATGATCTTTAATATGTACTCTTGAATATGGTACATCCGCACAACCTTGCGCTGGAACGTCACAATCTCCCCCCATGCCTGCTTCCTTCTCATCAGTTTTGATCCAAGCATGACTCGGAAAAATACTCTCAGCTGCCCAATCTGGAATAAAACTAAGATCCATAGGTCGTTTACAGAGCAATACCTTTAACCCTTTAGTATCCACAAACCTCAACCCATTCCCACCCGCATACCCATAGTGATTGATACCACCACTTAGGCCGATAGGATCACTTTGGCTATAACGTCCTACTCTTGGGTTATAATCCCTGAAGTAGTTGTAGTGTGTGCCTGTTTCTGCATCAAAGTACTGCCCAGGGTAGCGCAGGTTCATGGTGATCAGGTTGGTGCTGTCGGGGGTGGTTTCCCCAAAAGCTTGCATTTGGGCTTGCCACGTTGTGGTGCCTTCACTGTTGGCGGCTA
>NZ_JAZDRH010000054.1:0-5255 GCF_047470865.1 Pseudomonas sp. F1_0610 | reverse complement strand
CAAAGATGGACTAACAGTTAATGAATACAAAAAGGTGCTTAAAATTCTAAAATAACTAAATCTACTATTCGGCCTAAGTGGTGGTATCAATCACTATGGGTATGCGGGTGGGAATGGGTTGAGGTTTATGGATACGAAAGGGTTGTTTCCTGCACCATGGTGCAGTTGGTTGCAAGTATTTCTTGGGACATGTCCTGATGTGGGTGATGATATTAAGCCAGAAGATGTTCCTAAAGAGTGGATTAAAGAAAAACTGAAAGAGTTGGAAGGGAAGCCATGTGATGCTGTAGAAACCAGCTGCAAGCATTTGGGCCAGGTTGCTATATGGCGGGAACTCCATGTCTTCTTCCATGCGAAGTATTAAGGGAAAGATGTGAAAAGGAGCAATGTAAATTGAAAGAAGATATATTTAATGAATGTGGTAGTTAAAATTAATTATTTAAATAGCTAAACGTTTAGGAGGGGGTAATGAATGTTCTTGTAAAAAATATAAGATTAATTATTATATTTGTAATGGTTGCATTTGTATTCTTTGTGATTGGTAGTCAGTATGAGAAAGTTAAAAGGCATAGACAAGAAATTTTAATGTTTGCAAATATTACTGGTGAACAAATTATTTCTGTTAATAATATTATTGACTCTTTTGATTATAGGTCGAAAGATGAAATAGTTTTAGATTATAATATGACAATATTGGAAGATGTAGGATGCTCTGTTTGGCTTGATTATTTAGAATACTTTAAAATTAAAGACAAAAAATTATTTTTTTCTGGAATTGATGTGGCACTTGAAAAGATTGATATGCCAAATAACAACCAATGTATACGAAATCTACTAGATATAAAAAGATAGATTATCAACACTTTCATGAGGATCTATGTGTAACCTTGTATAAGTAGGAAGTATGACTGTTATATATGAATGGATAGCAAAACACGCATTGTTATTCCTTACAAAATCACAGCATTAAAACCAAGTGCGCAACCACAACAAGTGATGCGATTAAGCGCGCCTGTTAATACCAATAGAGCAGGGCCTAACTGTAGTAGTTACTAGGCTAGCTTTAATGTGCATTATCAAAGTGAATGTGCTAATGGTGATATTTCTAAAGGCAGTAATGCAGGTAATTTTTATCGTGTTAGCGGTACCAGTTGCTCAGGATCCTCCGGCCGTGGTTGAGGCGGTGGTGGCTCTGGTGGCTGGAGTGTTGCGGGTGGGAATGGGTTGAGGTTTGTGGATTCAGAAGGGTTACATCCTGCTGCAGTAGGAGCAGCAGTTACATTGATTTTTAGATGGAGCTGACGGCGTGGGGCTGCGCAAGCTGTTAGATCTAAGGGTAGACCTGCTGCTCAAGCACAGCAATATAATACTCCGACGATATACTGTGTACGTCAGGTGGGAAACGTCTGTATGGAGCATAGTATATTTCCACCAGATACTATTACAGATAGTAGTTGCAGTCGTTCTATTGATGCAGTAAACAGTATTTTTTATGAGAAGTCAAAAGACAATGAAACCCAAGCTGAAAGGAGAAAACGACTACAGTTTGAGGCAGATTGCCGAGCAGCTATAAAGATACTAACACAAAGCCCTAGAATTCATGGAAAAGAAAATAATGTAGATCGAGGGAGACGAAATGTACTAAGTGGGCAGGTCAATGATGAAAGTATTACATATGCAGATATTGTAGGAAGTACAAAAAGTAGAAGGTCCTCGAGATTCAATGGAAAAAGTTTAAAAGAGATTAGAGAGTTATGTGGCTACAAATCAAGAAGTAATTAACTAAGGAGTAAAGCTGAGATGTATCAAATAAATCTTTCAGAAAAAACATTTGATGAATTGCTTTTCTTATTTAATTGTAATCTTAAGGAGAATCATGATTTTAATTTTATGGTTTCAGCTCATTTAATATGTAAAGATATTGATTATATGATTAGACTATTACCTGAGCTGTCTATGGAACAGTTACGAGGAGTAATGGGAGGTTTTGGAGCTGTATTTTTTAAGCAAATGAAAATATTTAAAAATAAGAAGATTAGCAAGAAGAGAGTGATAGAAATTGTTATTCAGTATGTTGACCACGAAAATGAGTTTGTTGCTGCGGCAGCTATTGGAGCATTAAGTAGTTTGAAGTTTAAAAAATGGTCTAAATTAGAGCCGCATATCAATCATCCTTCCCCTTATGTTCGTGCAGCAGTACTACGCTTCTATAGAAATTTATGTGGAGTAAATTCGAAAAAATTAATTATTAAAAGTTTAAGTGATACACATCCTGAAGTAAGAGAAGTTGCTATTGATGAGCTATTGGAAATAGCAACATCTGACGATATTCCGTTAATGGTTGCTTTCTTAAATGATTCAGATATGTATGTTAACCATGCAGCGCAACTTATGTTGGAGTTTGTAGCGACTTGGCCGCTAGATGACTACTAAAATTTACTATTGAGGTGGAATTATGGACAAAGTAAATATCCGGTATCAAACATTTGATGAGCTGTTATCGCTCTTTGAGTGTGAAACTGAGGATGATGAATTTTATGAGCATATTGCTTTTAATCTTGTAAGAAAAAATCGTGACAGCCTTGATGCATTGATCCCTACGTTTTCTAATAAAAAACTATGTGCAGTACTTGATGCGATGAAAGCTGCAATTGATATTGATATTGATATTATGCAAGGGTGTTTAGAGCACTCAGACCCAAATGTAGTCGCCACTGCCGTTGATAATTTACGTAGGCTGGGGGCTGGACGTTGGCTAATTATAGGGCCATTAATTAAACATCCTAAAGCCCGCGTTCGAAGAGCAGTTATTAGATTTGCTTATGCAAGATTGGGTGCAGCATCAAAACCATTACTGCTTGATTGTTTAAAGGATTCAAATGCGAGTGTTCGCGCAGAAATATTTGAGCAGCTCATTCATATTGCTGCCGCAATAACTGAGCAAGACCTTGAAATTATTAAGCCACATCTTAAAGATAAGAATGGATCTGTTAAAGTAACAATAGATATATTAATGAAAAATATTAAGTTGTTATCGTAAAATTTAATTTATTTTACTGTGTGTGTTTATAGATTTTTTATTTATATTGTAAATAATTTATTCTTGATAAAAATTAATTTTTATAAAATTGAAAAATGATAATGGATGGCTGTTTGGCAGGTAATTAAAATGCATATATCAAAACGAATCAAACCGCGTTTTTATAACCTAGTTATTACCGGCGCTCTATCCAGTTGCTTGCTTGGAGCCACTGCCGCGCAAGCGGCGGTAGGTGGCTTTCCGGAGGCGGTGATTAAACAACCCAATGCCGAATACGTTGAAACCACCACCGACCTTAGCGTTAAAGTGCTGGGGGGTAGTATTGACCTTAACCGTACTTGGTCCAACGGACGCTGGACAGTTAACCCTAACTGGACCACTTTACGCTTTATAGCAGACCCTCTAGGCAATGGCGTTCAATCCATCGAACGCTCCGGAGCTATTTATAAACGTAGTAACAGTGCTAGCACCTATCAATACGAAAAATACAGCCTTGTAAAAACCAATGACGGCTGGCGTTGGAGCGACCCTTCAGGCAACTGGATTAATTACGATAGCCAAGGGCGTATACTTAAATCAGGCGACCGTAATAACATCAGCGTTCACTTTATTCGTGACAGTGAAGGGCGACTAACACAGATCAATGATCATCACGGCAACTTAGCTTACCAATTTAGCTACGACAGCCAAGAAAAACTGATCAACGCCAAAGACCGTGATAACCGCAGCGTCACCTACCACTGGAACGGCAACCAACTGCGAACAGTGACAGACGTTTTAGGCTTTGATTGGTCGTACCAATACAACCATGACAGCCAACTCATACAACGCACCGAACCTGATGGCGGCGTCTTTAAAGTTGTATATGACGCCTCAGTACCTGCCGCACAACTGGCAATGACCAGCGGTAAACTAACCGAGGCCACCAAGCCTGTTACCCTAAGCAGCATCCAACGCGATATCAAACCCGCCCGTGTAGGTCAGTTTGTTGCTAAAACAGGTGCTACCACCTTAATCAACTCACAGTACGACAAAACCAAAAAAACCTACCTGATTACCAGCACAGATGCCTTAGGACGAAAGGTAGAAACCTTATCCAATGCCGATGGCAAATTACTGTCAAGAACTGTTAATGGTGTAGTAGAACAACGCGTTGTTTTTGAAAACAAATACCGCCGCCTAGTCACCGATGCCAGAGGTCATACCACCACCATTGACTACAGTGCCACCCAGCGCCCAGTAACAATCACACACCCTGATGGCACCACCGAACACTTTGAATACTCCACCGACTTTGACCAAGTGACGCGCTATACCAGCCCAAAAGGCATCGTAGCCAAACTGACCTACGATACTAATGGCAACGTTATTAACGTAATTGAAGCGCTAGGTAGCGCTAACGAACGTCAAACACACTTCACCTACGACCAGTACGGCCAAGCTAGCCAAATTACCATTGGCAACGGCAATAACAGCCGCACCATCAAACTCAAATATGACAATAACGGCAATATCAACGAACTCACGGATAGCAAAGGCAACACCTACCACATCAGCGTTAACAGCCAAGGCCAGATCACCCAAGCGAAAAACCCACTGGGAGGCATTTGGCACTACCGCTATGACAACGCAGGCAACTTACGCCAAAGCATCAATCCCCTCAACCAAAGCGAAACCTATGAAACCGACTTTGCTGGGCGTATAACCCAATACACCAACGCCCTAGGCTTTAGCAGCCAACAAAGCTACACCTTTGATCACACCGGCTCACGTATTATCCTTAAAAACACCCTAGGTGAAACCCGACAAGAACACTACAACCTTGTCAACCAACTGATAGAAATCACCTCACCCTCAGGCTTAAAAACCCAACAAACCTATGATGAGCAAGGACGTTTGATCACAGAAACTGATCCTATGGGGAATCAGATCAAATATGAATATGGCAACAGCGCCGATGTTGTAGGACGACTGATCAAAACCATCTACCCTACCTACAGTGAAACCTACCGCTACGATCAAAAAGGACGTACCACCCAAACCACACAGTGGCTAAGCGCCACAGAGCAACTCACCAGCCAATACAGTTATGATGAACAAGGGCAACTGGTCAGCAGCACCTTACCTGGCAACCGCACCCAGCAAACTCAATACGATGAACTAGGCAACATCACCGTCACCACGGACTCACTGGGCAACACCACCACACAGGTGT
>NZ_JAZDRH010000053.1:0-5259 GCF_047470865.1 Pseudomonas sp. F1_0610 | reverse complement strand
GTATACAATTTTAGCTTATTGATTTTTATGATTCTTGGTTTATCTTGCTTTATTTACTTTAGTACATACAGAGCGTTAGATATATTAGAAATACCTCACGATCCTGTAATATTTATTTCTTTAATGTTTTTATTTTTTTCATTATTTCCTATAATTGCTTATGCAAAAAGAATATCGCTTAAACTAAAATTAGATAAAGTTTTTTTGTCAGCAGGTAAAAAAACACTTACGCATTTTAAAACAATTAACAAAATAGAGACCAATGGCTTGATGGCTCAAGCATTACCTATTCCAAAAGATATTAAAAGGGTATATTCCGTGATAGGGGTAGTATCGAATGCTACACAGTCTATGGCTGAAAGTACACTTTATGATATGAAAATTGCAGGTGTGAAAGTAGGTACTATGAACTATTTAACAGTGCTAATGGGAGGTAATAGAACAACAGGTAATGCTTCTTATTTTACAGACACTATTGAGTTTTCATGTAATGGTGTGGGTTTATATTTTCATTGGGCGCATCGAGGTAGTACAGTAAGTTTAAATAAACGGAATAAAGTAAGATACTTACCACCTTTTATTGCCAATGGTGATCTAATCTCTTGCCTTTATTTATTATCTAGTGAAAAAAATCAAAAGCTAAAAGCCCCGTGGTCTAATAAAGTTATAGGGTTAGTTAATTTTTCAGAAAAAACGATACTAATATATAATAACTCTATAATATTAGGACATAAAAATCTGCCTGAAAATTATTTGTCAGAATTGTATCCTTCATTTACAGTAATAAGAATGGCAGCTCCTTTGTCGGTAGCTACTCCAAAGGCTGATCCAGATTTTGAAAACTTTGTAATTTAAATAAAGCTAAAACAGATGTATTAGTTTTTAAATTTAACTAACCAATTGGTTTAAAGTGAAATATGGTATTGCTGAGATTGTTCAGAGTAGCTAATAACTCGATATGACAACGCTACTGCATTATTTTTATTCGATTAGGATCAAAGTTTTACAATGCTTAGTGAGTAGCTTCATTTATTAAGAATGTGAGCATGAAAAGTACATTCGGCTTGCAAGATTTGCATTCTTGGCAGGTGCGCAATCAGTGATGCTGGTGCGCGTACTGCCACTCAGACTATTACAAACAAAGGCCAGCGGAAACTTCAGCCTTTAAACAGAAAGTAGAGCCTTTAACAGTTGAACAGCTAGCCGTTGAAGCTGCACAGAAAGATCATCAAAGAATGAAAGGTCAATCTAGGCTGAAAATTGGTGCCTATATTTATATTGAAGATATTTTTGCAGAGAATAATGCTGTTATTTTTAAGTATTCTTTAACAGATCGCTGGAATGCATTAAGCCAAAAAAAACAAAATAAATATCAACAGCTTATGCAAAAAGATCTAACTTATCGAACTTGCTCATTGCAAACAGTGCGTATTTCCCAAGAGAAAGGTTTAGTTGAAGTCCATCATTATTATGATAAATATCCCATGCATATATTGTTTACATTAAATGCTAATAAACAGCTGTGTGTGATGAGTGGATTTTAGAAATAACGTACAAGCAATTAAAAACGCCGCATCTTATTAGCGGCGTTTTTAGTTTTATTCTGCGCAAGGCACAGCTTGTGGTTTGTTGCGCAGCGGTGTTTTCCATTTTTCTGATAAAAATACACCTAATAGGGTGAGCGCACCGCCTATGGCGTGATAGCCATAAAGCTGCTCGTTTAAAATGAGTGCGGCAATAATAGCAGTGAATATTGGCATTAAGTTAAAGAATACAGAGGTACGGCTTGGGCCTAATTTTTGAATTGCCAACATCCACAAAAGTGGTGCTGCTAAAGAGGCAAAAATGCAGGCATAAAGCACAAGCGGGATATTGCTAGAATCAAGCCCTTTGTGGTCGGCGAGCAAAAATAGCGGTAATAAAATGATGACGCCTGACAGAATTTGCAGGTAGAGCATTTGCATCGCAGGAATATCAATCTGCCATTTTTTCAACAGTAGGCTATACACAGCATAAGAAAAAATCGCGATGATCATTAATAAGTTGCCCATACCAATACCCTGTTTGGCAAGGCTCATAATATCGCCACCTGTCACTACAAGAAGTACTCCAGCGAAGGAAATAATACAGCCGACTAAAGCTCCTTTGGTTAGTTTTTGCCCTAAAAACAGCACCGCCAAGCTTATCGACATAATAGGCATTAGTGCTTGAATAATGGACATATTAGTTGCGCTAGTGGTTTCGGCGGCGTAGTAAGCTAGCGTTTGGAATAACGCCATGGCTAAGCAGCCTAAAAAGAATATTTTGCCTAAGTGCGGTTTAATATTGTTCCAGTTGCGTAGTGTAGGGCGCAGGACAAAGGGTGTGATAATTAAAGCGGCCAATAACCAACGATAAAAACCAATTTCAAGTGGGAAAATAGTGCCAACAGAGAGTTTATTGACCACCTGATTGCCAGACCAAAAGAAAATGGCTAGCAAGGGAAGTAGGTACTGCATAAAAAATATCTCCTAAAGATGAGTGGCTATTATGCACTGACTGTAAAAAAGGCTATACTGAATTTCGGTCACTCGCTGCTGAGATTCAGACAGTATGTCAAAAAAATATGTATCTATCCCACAATTAGAAGCATTGCCTGCTTGTATTTATTTTCGCTATGACGAATTTGGTGCTGATACTCATGCTCCGTCTCATGCTCATGCGTGGGGGCAGTTAAATTACACCTCAAGCGGTGTTATGCAGTTGGAAATTGATGGGCAGCATTTTGTTTCGCCTTCCAGCTATGCTGTATGGATTCCGCCGCATGCTAACCATAGTTGCTATAACCCAGCGCATGTTATTTATCGTTCGTTATATGTCAGCCTAGAGTATTGCAGCTTGTTTCCTAAGCAGGCCTGTGGATTGCACATTAGTGATATCAGTAAATCTATTTTAAATGATTTTGCCCAACGTCAACTTAATTCGCCGACTTCAGCAGAAGATAAGCGTTTAGCTCAAGTTTTGCTCGATCAGCTTAGCCAAGCTAGCTGTATTGCCAGCTATTTGCCATATAGCGCTAACGAAACGCTAATGAAAGTCATGCATGCTTTACAGAATGACCCCAGTAATACATGGTCGCTTGCCCAGTGGGCAGCGCATGTATTTGTGAGTGAGCGCACGCTAGCCAGATTATTTATGCGTGAAGTAGGTATTAGCTTCGGCGAGTGGCGGCAACGGCTGCGTTTTCTTTGTGCTGTAGATGAGTTAAATGCTGGAAAAAGCATAAAAGAGATTGCTTTTGACATGGGATATAGCACGGCATCTGCATTTATTGCTATGTTTCAACGCCATGCACATTGCACCCCTGAACAGTATCGACGCTTGCATGAATAATTTGTTGGCGATTTAGCAAGCTTGAACTTAATTAGGGTTTATACTTTTATTTTCTATTCAATTGGCTAAGAGCCTAGGAGCTGTAATGAGTAGCGAACTTCTTTACCGTCCACGTCGTTTACGTCGTAATGCACTGACTCGTGAGTTGGTAAAAGAAAATACCTTTGATCTAAATGACTTAATTCATCCTATTTTTATTGACGAAGGTTTGACTGAAGAACAGCCAATTGCCTCTTTGCCAGGAATTTCTCGCTTTCCAGAATCTCGTCTTGCTGACGAAATTGACGAGTTATGGAACTTGGGTATTCGCTATGTTATGCCATTTGGTATTTCACATCATAAAGATGAGATAGGTAGTGATACTTGGAATGATAATGGTTTGTTAGCGCGCATGGTGCGCACTATTAAACAACGTCGTCCAGAAATGATCGTTATTCCGGATGTTTGTTTTTGTGAATACACCAGCCACGGGCATTGTGGTGTAGTAGATTGCCATAACGATGTTAATAACGATTTAACTTTGGAAAATCTAGGCAAGCAAGCCGTTGCTGCGGCTCGTGCCGGAGCTGATATGCTGGCGCCATCTGCCATGATGGATGGGCAAATTGGAGCAATTCGTGCGGCATTAGATGCTGAAGGTTTTACCGATGTGGGCATTTTGGCACATGCCATTAAATTCGCATCTGCTTTTTATGGGCCATTTCGCACTGCGGTTGACTGTGAGCTAAAAGGCGATCGAAAAGGATATCAAGCCGATTTCCATAATGGCCGCCAAGCACTGATTGAAGCTGAGCTAGACGAAAGCGAAGGTGCTGATATCCTAATGGTTAAGCCAGGCACGCCTTATTTAGATATTGTTCGTCAACTACGTGATCGCACTCATTTGCCTGTTGCGGTGTACCAAGTAGGTGGTGAATATGCACAAATTAAATTTGCTGCGCAGGCTGGTGTGCTAGATGAGAAGCGTACGGTGTATGAAACACTCATAGGTTTTAAGCGCGCAGGTGCTGATATCATTGTTAGTTATTACACTAAACAAATTGCACAATGGCTAAAAGAAAGTGGCAGTTTGATTTAGCTTGGTCTAAAAAAAAGCGAAGGTGTACAACCTTCGCTTCTTTATTGTGCAGCTACTTGTGAGCTATTTCTTTACCCAATAACTTTTTCAGCAAGAAATTCAAGAGCACACCGTATAAAGGCAAGAAGAATACTAAGCTGATTAATAGCTTAATGGCGTAGTCGACGGCGGCAATCTCTATCCAATGCTCAGCCATAAATACGTCACTAGTTCGCCAAAAAGCAACAAAGAAAAAGGCAAAAGTATCAAGCAAGTTACCCACAAACATAGCCGCTGCTGGCGCAACCCACCATTGAGCATGTTGGCGTAAACGGTCAAAGACCTGAATATCCATTAGTTGCCCTAGCACATAGGCAGTAAAGCTCGCCAGTGCAATTCTAAACACAAAGAGATTGAATTCTGAAAGTAGGCTTAAGGGCTGCAACTGACCGTCTTGGAATAGTACTGAAATCATATACGACATCAGCAAGGCTGGCAGCATAGCCCAAGTAATAATGCGCCTGGCTGCTGATTTATTCATCAAGCGCACAGTTAAATCAGTCGCAAGAAAAATAAAAGGAAAGCTGAACGCCCCCCAGGTAGTTTTCCAGCCAAACAGCTCAATGGGAAACTGCACAAGGTAGTTACTGGCGATGATGATAAAAATATGGAAAGCAACCAAAACACCAATAGCACGGCGTCGGCGCTGATCTGATAAAAGCAGCATAAGAATAACCTTTTTAGGAATGGGGTGAGGGAACCCATAAAACATCGAATAATATACCGCAAGAAAGCGAATTATGGAAGATATATTTATTAATTATTTAAAT
>NZ_JAZDRH010000052.1:0-5844 GCF_047470865.1 Pseudomonas sp. F1_0610 | reverse complement strand
GTGCTCTAAATGTTAATAGTAATAGAGAGAATAGGAGAAAATTTTTGTATCAGTACAAAAATAAAAAAATATTTTAACTTGAGATTTTCTGTTCTATTAATCACAGATTTGATCTGACACATCGATTTGAAAAGATGAGAGTTTCTCAGTTTTATAAAGATGTCGAATCATCATTTCGACCTAGGTAGCATCAACTACTATGGGTGTGCGGGTGGGAATAGATTGAGGTTTTTGGATTCTGATGGGCTGCTTTTTGCACCATGGTGTAGTATTTGGGAGATACCCCTTGATAGATGTCCTGAGGTAGGTGAAGATATTAAGCTAGAAGATTTTCCCAAAGAGTGGATTAATAATAAATCAAAAAAGTTGGGAAATAAGCCGTGTGATGAAGTGGGGCGTGCCTGTAAATCAGTATTAGGGACGGGTTGCTATGATGCTGTTTCATCAGTGAGTAATAACCGTTTAGGTAATCAAACTGTAGGCGAGATATCACTGCGAGCACTTAATCCTGTTTATGGTGCATATGGAGGATATAAAGATATAAAGGCAATTTGGGGTAGTTCAGATGATACTACAGAAAAGAGGAACTGTGGTGCCAATGCTACAGCTAATGGATGTAGTGGTAGTATTCCAACTTCTCCAGATATTATGTATGCAAAAGGAGGAAAGCAGAATATAGCTAATGAATATTCTAGAGAAGCCTTAGTATTAGCAAAAGAAAAAGGTATAGATCCTTGTGATTATCTTATAGAACTTGAGCGGAGAACGAGAAGTGGCATAGAAAGGAAAAAATACAAAAAGCTAGAAAAGCATTAAATTGTAAACATACAGCAGGGGACTATAAATGAATAAATATATGGGAAATAAATTTTATTCTGTTAGTGTGGTTATTAGTTTAAAGTCAGATAGCAGAAAAAAAGAAATAGCTGTTGAAGATGTTATTTTTTTACTTGAGTTAAAAGATGGCGAGGATTTAGAACATAAAATTGAATCTCTCTATAAAGATGCTTATGCAGATGATGAGAACTATAGAGATAATTATTCAGTAAATAATTGCTCATCTGAGTATGAATTTCATGGAATTAGTAAAGTTGTTGAGTTAAGTGAAAAACCTGACGATTGTTCAGAGATATTTTCATCAATGCTTTTAGTTAAAAGAAAAAATTTAAAAAGATTAGTTCAATTTAAAAATGTTATTATTGAGAAGATTTGATTTTTGGAGGAAATATGCTTAGTGAATCTTGGTTTGTTGCTTGTGTGATCATAAGTGTAAAGCCAAAATTTAAAAAATTCAAATTAATACCTATAATTCAAAAATACTATTTGCTATAAAGAGGTGGTATCCGATTAAAAGAAAAAGCTATTCTCTGTGGAAAGAGATTTGTAAATGAAAATAGAACATTTGTATATAATGGTGAAGAATGTACTCTCTGTGTGGAAGGTGTAAGAGAGATAGCCGCTATATTTAAAAAAACTTTCTCGGACGATGAGGGTGAAACACCGCATGATACTGTAGAGTTATCAAGTCCTACATATACAGTAAGTACTAGGAAAAAGATAAATAAGTTGGTTTCTGGTAAAAGAGTTAGATTGAAATATGCTGATTTTAATATATAAATATCAGGCTGTATCCCCGTATGTGATGGATCTTGCGCTGTAACAGGCGGCTATGGAGCAGGTAATTAAGATGTCTATATCAAAAGGTATCCAACCGCGTTTTTATAACCTAGTTATTATCAGCGCGCTATCAAGTTGCTTGCTAGGAGCCACTGCTGCACAGGCAGCGGTAGGCGGTTTCCCAAATGCCGTAGTTAAACAACCCAATGCCGAATACGTTGAAACCACCACCGACCTTAGCGTTAAAGTGCTGGGGGGTAGTATTGACCTTAACCGTACTTGGTCCAACGGACGCTGGACAGTTAACCCTAACTGGACCACTTTACGCTTTATAGCAGACCCTCTAGGCAATGGCGTTCAATCCATCGAACGCTCTGGAGCTATTTATAAACGCAGTAACAGTGCTAGCACCTATCAATACGAAAAATACAGCCTTGTAAAAACCAATGACGGCTGGCGTTGGAGCGACCCTTCAGGCAACTGGATTGATTACGATAGCCAAGGGCGTATACTTAAATCAGGCGACCGTAATAACATCAGCGTTCACTTTATTCGTGACAGTGAAGGGCGACTAACACAGATCAATGATCATCACGGCAACTTAGCTTACCAATTTAGCTACGACAGCCAAGAAAAACTGATCAACGCCAAAGACCGTGATAACCGCAGCGTCACCTACCACTGGAACGGCAACCAACTGCGAACAGTGACAGACGTTTTAGGCTTTGATTGGTCGTACCAATACAACCATGACAGCCAACTCATACAACGCACCGAACCTGATGGCGGCGTCTTTAAAGTCGTATATGACGCCTCAGTACCTGCCGCACAACTGGCAATGACCAGCGGTAAACTAACCGAAGCCACCAAGCCTGTTACCCTAAGCAGCATCCAACGCGATATCAAACCCGCCCGTGTAGGTCAGTTTGTTGCTAAAACAGGTGCTACCACCTTAATCAACTCACAGTACGACAAAACCAAAAAAACCTACCTGATTACCAGCACAGATGCCTTAGGACGAAAGGTAGAAACTTTATCCAATGCCGATGGCAAATTACTGTCAAGAACTGTTAATGGTGTAGTAGAACAACGCGTTGTTTTTGAAAACAAATACCGCCGCCTAGTCACCGATGCCAGAGGTCATACCACCACCATTGACTACAGTGCCACCCAGCGCCCAGTAACAATCACACACCCTGATGGCACCACCGAACACTTTGAATACTCCACCGACTTTGACCAAGTGACGCGCTATACCAGCCCAAAAGGCATCGTAGCCAAACTGACCTACGATACTAATGGCAACGTTATTAACGCAATTGAAGCCCTAGGTAGTCCCAACGAACGTCAAACACACTTCACCTACGACCAGTACGGCCAAGCTACCCAAATTACCGTTGGCAACGGCGATAACAGCCGCACTATCAAACTCAAATATGACAATAACGGCAATGTTAGCGAACTCACGGATAGCAAAGGCAACACCTACCACATCAGCGTTAACAGCCAAGGCCAGATCACCCAAGCGAAAAACCCACTGGGAGGCATTTGGCACTACCGTTATGACAACGCAGGCAACTTACGCCAAAGCATCAACCCCCTCAACCAAAGCGAAACCTATGAAACCGACTTTGCTGGGCGTATAACCCAATACACCAACGCCCTAGGCTTTAGCAGCCAACAAAGCTACACCTTTGATCACACCGGCTCACGTATTAGCCTTAAAAACACCCTAGGTGAAACTCGCCAAGAACACTACAACCTTGTCAACCAACTGATAGAAATCACCTCACCCTCAGGTTTAAAAACTCAACAAACCTATGATGAGCAAGGACGTTTGATCACAGAAACTGACCCTATGGGGAATCAGATCAAACATGAATATGGCAACAGCGCCGATGTTGTAGGACGACTGATCAAAACCATCTACCCTACCTACAGTGAAACCTACCGCTACGATCAAAAAGGACGTACCACCCAAACCACACAATGGCTAAGCACCACAGAACAACTCACCAGCCAATACAGCTATGATGAACAAGGGCAACTGGTCAGCAGCACCTTACCTGGCAAACGCACCCAGCAAACCCAATACGACGAACTAGGCAACATCACTGTTATCACGGACGCACTGGGCAACACCACCACACAGGTGTGGAATACCTTTGGTGAACTTACTGAAGTCATCACCGCCAACGGCAACAAACACCAATTTAGCTACGATAGCAACGGCAACACGATTAAAGAAATCAGCCCTAGCAGTGGCACCACCACCTACGAATACGACGCAGCGAACCAACTGATCAAAAGCACCAACGCCAAAGGTGACTACACCACCTATCAATATGACCTAGCGGGCAACCTAACCGAACAAGCCAGCTTTAGCCAAGGCAGCAGCAACGCCCAACAACGCCCAACAACGCATCAGCTATCGCTATGACAACGCTGGTCAACCCATTGAAATTAAACAAACCGGTGACACCCACAGCCTTCATCAATACCGCCGTGATGCCCTAGGGCGAGTACTGCAAGAAAGCATCACCTACGGCACAGGTGACAAAGCCTTCACCAAACAACTGGACTACAGCTTTGATAACGAAGGCCGCTTAGCCTCTTTGATCTACCCAGATAACAGCAAAGTCACCTACCAATATGACAAAACGCTGCTTAAACAAAGCACCTTAGCTAATGGACAACACATCACCTGGAACAGCTACCAATGGCTAGCTCCCACACAAATTAGCTACCCTGGAGCCACCCTAAAAACCAACTACGACGCCTTATTACGCCCACTAACTATCAACGTCACAGGCAAAAATAACAGCGTCCTAATGAACCGCATTTATCAATACACCCAAGCTGGTAACATCGGCAAACGCCAAACAGAACAAGGTCACATCAACTACCAATATGACCTACTGGATCGCCTAATAGAGGCCAAACCTGATCAAGCCCTACAAACCCTTGGTTTACCTGATGAAGGCTACACCTACGACGCCATCAGCAACCGCATCGGCAGCCGACATCAACCGGGTGAATGGCAATACAACAGCCACGACCAACTGATCCGCTGGGGAACTGGCAGCCAGCAAGAGAACTTAGCTTACAGCCCAACAGGCCAACTCACCCAAAAGAAAACAGCCCTAGAAACCTTAGACTACGGCTACAACACCGCTGACCGCCTAACCTGCATCAAACGTAACAACACCGAAATCGCCATCTACCACTACAACCCCTTTGGGCAACGCATCAGCAAACAAATCAATGGTGAAACCACTTACTACCTATATACCGACGAAGGCCTCATCGGCGAACTAAACGAACAAGGCCAACTACAAATAGCCTATGGCTGGAAACCTGACAGCGAGTGGGGAACACAACCCCTCTGGCAAGCCAACCTTAACCACAGCGCCACCACAACAGGCACACTCAATAACGCCAACTACCATTATCTTTACAACGACCACCTAGGCACACCACAGATAGCCGCCAATAGCGAAGGTAACGCCACATGGCAAGCCCAAATGCAAGCCTTTGGGGAAACCACGCCCAACCGCACCAACCAGATCACCATGAACCTGCGCTACCCTGGACAGTACTTTGATGCAGAGACGGGCACGCATTACAACTACTACAGGGACTACAACCCAAGAGTAGGACGTTATAGCCAAAGTGATCCGATCGGCTTGGGGGGTGGTATTAACCATTATGGGTATGCTGAGGGAAATGCGCTCAGATATAAAGATCCTGATGGACGAGTCGTCTGGTTTGGTATTCCTATTGCGTATTGGATTGCAGGTGGAGCAGCCACCGCTGCTGGTAGCGTATGTGTTGCTAGCAATTGTGGGCAGGCAGCAGTTGATGCTGTTTCATCAGTGAGTAATACCCGTTTAGGTAATCAAACTGTAGGCGAGAGCACTTAATCCTGTTTATGGTGTATATGGAGGATATAAAGATATAAAGGCAATTTGGGGCAGTTCAGATGATACTACAGCTAGTGGATGTAGTGGTAGCATAATAGTTATTTCTGAAAGTGCTAAAGAAAAAGATGAAAGATGTTTTCAAGAGTGTCAACATTATCTTCCATCACCAATTGGCGATTACCAAGCTTCAGAGTATACTAAATGTTATAAAAAATGTATGGGGTATTTTGATTAAATTTTATGGTGATTACAATGGATAAAAATCAATCAATTGAAATAAAAAAATATTGCTTAGATGCTACGG
>NZ_JAZDRH010000051.1:0-6117 GCF_047470865.1 Pseudomonas sp. F1_0610 | reverse complement strand
ATATCAAAAAATTATACTAATAATAAAAAAATATTAAGAGAGGGCCTTTGGCAGACTGTAGATAGAATAAGCCCATATTTAACTGATTCTGAAATAAATGTTGTGAAGAGTAGATCAAAACCGTTATCAAAAAATTTACCCACGATGGGAATAGGCAATAAACCTATTGATGATGGTAACTATCTTTTTACGCTAGAAGAAAAAAATATATTTATTCAAGAAGAGCCTGCTTCTGAAAATTATTTTAGAAAATGGTATGGAACGCAAGAATTAAAGAATGGAAAGCCTAGATATTGTTTACTTGTAAAAGATATCCCTGTAGAAGCTCTTGATAAAATGCCCAAGATTTTGGAGCGTATACAAAAGGTTAGGGACTTTCGTTTGGCGAGTTCAAGTGTACCAACAATTCGTTTAGCAGAGACACCTAAAAAATTTCATGTGGAAAACTTTCCAGATAGTAATTATATAGTTATACCAAAGATTTCACCTGCTGAAATAGATTATTTTCCAGTATCATATTTTGATAAATCTATTTTATCTAGTGACTTACTCAATGTTGTGTCCAGTTCAGATATTTTCTACTTTGGAGTATTGTCATCGAGAATTCACATGGTTTGGGCTGCTGCTGTTTCTGGGCGTTTCGGTAATGGGATCAGGTATTCAACTAAAATTTGTTATAATACATTTCCACTTCCTTCCAAAATTTCCAATGATTTAAAGGATAAAATAAGAACTCTCAGTCTAGAAATTATTGAAGAGAGAGAGCAATATGCTAACAAAAATCTTGGTGATTTGTATTCTGAGGATATGCCAATCAAACTAAAAGAAAAACATCAAAAACTTGATCGTGCAGTCGATTCTGTCTTTAGTAAAACTTCATTTATAGATGATAGTGAAAGGCTAAAAGTTTTGTTTCAATTATATAATAATGCAGTGAAGAGTTGATATGACAGTTAATATTATAAATGTTGAATATCATCAAACTGGTGAAAGCACCTCAACCAACAATATGGGGATGCGGGCTATGCAAGCTCGTGCCTTCGAATCTCGTAATAGTCAGTATTTACTCTTAAAGGCCCCACCCGCATCAGGTAAATCTCGTGCATTAATGTTTTTGGGTTTAGACAAGATATATAACCAAGGGTTAAGCAAGGTTATTGTAGCCGTACCTGAACGCTCTATTGGTGGTTCATTTGCCAGCACTAAGCTGAGCGAAAGTGGTTTTTTTACAGATTGGGATATTAAACCTGAAAATAATTTATGTACTGCTGGTTGCGATAGAAGCAAAGTAAAAGCTTTTAAACGCTTTATGGAAGGCGCTGATCAGATATTAGTCTGTACCCATGCTACCTTAAGATTTGCTTTTGAAGAGCTTGAAGATCATGTATTTGATAATACATTAGTTGCTATTGATGAATTCCATCATGTTTCAGCAGATGCTGATAATATTTTAGGTAATGTTCTTAAATCATTAATGGACAATACCACTGCTCATATCGTTGCAATGACAGGCTCATATTTCCGTGGCGATAGCGTTCCTGTGCTCACGCCTGAAGATGAAGCTAAGTTTGATAAAGTTTCTTTTAACTATTACGAACAGCTTAATGGCTATACCTATTTAAAGTCCTTAGGCATTGGCTACCACTTCTATAAAGGCCGCTATTTTGCAGAAGATGATGAAGGGGTTATCGCAATTGCAGAAGTTTTGGATACCGATAAAAAAACTATTATTCATATTCCAAATGTGAATTCAGGTGAATCAACCAAAGATAAATATGATGAAGTGGATGCGATCCTAGAAATCATTGGTGAATTTGTCGCTAAAGATCCTAATACGGGCATTATTACCGTTAAACGCCCAGATGGTAAGATTTTAAAGGTAGCTGACCTCGTTGAAGAAGATGGTCGTGATAAAGTCGTTGAATATCTACGTAATATTAAAACCGTAGATGATCTTGACCTCATTATTGCCCTAGGTATGGCAAAAGAAGGCTTTGACTGGCAATTCTGTGAACATGCTTTAACGATTGGTTACCGTGGCTCTCTGACAGAGATTGTACAAATTGTGGGACGCTGTACACGAGACAGTTCAAACAAATCACATGCGCAATTTACCAATCTTATTGCGCAACCCGATGCACAAGACACCGAGGTAAAGTTTGCAGTAAATAGTATGCTTAAAGCTATCACTGCATCTTTGTTGATGGAACAAATACTCGCACCAAACTTCAAGTTTAAAACCAAACGTGATGATGGAGATATTGTTCCACCAGGTACGCTCACAATCAAAGGCTTTAAAGAACCAAGTACAGCAAAAACAAAGGCAATTATTGAAAATGATCTTGTGGACCTCAAAGCTGCTATTCTTCAAGATGCTAAGGTGATTGCAGGTTCAGCAGGCAAGGTTGAGCCTGAAGTGGTGAATAAAGTACTTATCCCTAAGATTATCCAAACAAAATATCCTGACTTAACGAAAGCTGAACTTGAAGAAGTGAGTCAATATTTAGTAGTAGACTCAGTAATTAGCACAGCAGAAGTCAAAGAAGTTGGTGATAAAAAATTTATTCGTATGGCAGATAAATTTATCAATATCGAAGACCTTAATATTGATTTAATTCAATCTGTAAATCCTTTCCAAAAAGCTTTTGAAATTCTATCAAAAGAAGTCACAGTTAATGTACTCAAATTGATTAAGGAAGCAATTGAGGCAACTAAGATTAGTATGTCTCAGGAAGAAGCTATTGAGTTATGGCCTAAGTTAAAAGCCTTCAAAGTTCAGTTTGGTCGTGAGCCTAGTCTAGAATCGAATAACTTAGTTGAAAAACGATTAGCCGAATGCCTAATCTATATTCGTGAGCAACGTAGACGAGCTGGAGTGTAATACGTGGAAGATTTCAACTGGCTTCAAGATATGATTGCTGATGATGACTTAGGTCTTTTAAACGTAAAGAAAAAGACGTCTGCTCTAACGGCTGATGAACAATTAGTCTCTAATTTTAATGAAATTAATGATTTTGTGACACAGCATGGACGTGTACCTGCTAAGGATATGAAAAACATTTCGGAGTTTATGCTTGCGAGCCGTTTAGATGCGATTAAGACTAATCCTGAGCAATACATGGCTTTGGCGGATTATGATGAATATAATTTACTCCCACTGCATCAGGGCTAAAATATGTCAGATATTAAGTCGCTTGAAGATATTTTTAATGATGATGATCTTGGTCTATTAGATGATGGTAAAGATGGTGACATCTTTAAAATTAAGCATGTGCCTGTTCAACGTATAGCAGCAGATGAAGTTGCTAAACGGAAACGCTGTAAGGACTTTGGTCAATTTGAACATTTATTTAAAGATGTTCATAGAGAGCTTCGAGAAGGTAAACGTAAACTGTTGCCTTTTAATGATAAGGGATATCAACTAGTTGAAGGAAGTTACTATGTTTTAAGCGGATTGTTAGTTTATCTCGCAGGTATTAATTTTACTTCTGAAGCTAAAACAGTTGATGGTAAACGTTTCCGTAAAGATGGTCGAACACGTACTATCTTTGAGAATGGCACTGAATCAACCATGCTGTACCGCTCATTGGCTAAAGCATTGTATAAAGATGGGCGCATTGTTTCAGAAACCAATGAACAAGAAAACTCTAACTTCTATACTAATTTTAGTGGTATCACTGAAGAGGATACATCGACAGGCTATATTTATATTTTAAAATCTAAAAGTGCAGATCCACGTATCCAATTATACGATCATCTTTACAAAATTGGTTTTGCAACAACAACTGTTGAAAAACGTGTTGCTAACGCAAGAAAAGAGCCGACTTATTTGATGGCTGATGTTGAAGTCATTGCTGAATATCAAGCTTTCAATATTAATCCTCAAAAATTTGAATATTATCTACATGCCTTTTTTGGTGAATCTTGCCTTGATTTATTGGTCGCAGATAAAGATGGTAAAAATCATCAACCGAAAGAGTGGTTTATTGCACCTTTAGAAGTAATTCAGCAAGCTGTTGAATTGTTGGTAAATGGGCAGATTATGAGTTATCAATATAATAGGTTTAAGAAAGTGATTGAGTTGATATAGTGGTATCCTCAAAAGATAGTGATAAAACTATGTATTGATTTCAATATTTTTTTTGTGTAAACTCACTATGCCTTTGGAGTGGATTATCCAGCTCGCAGAGGGATGCGGTTTGAACTGTCCAGCAGTTTATTGAGAAATATTGTAATAAAGAACTGAACCATCACGGTTGTAAGTTGTTTCAATAGTATCAGTACACAGTTGTTCATCATACTAGCTCCAATAGTATAGCATATTAAGTTAATGCGTTATCCGAAGATGTTTTTCGGTAAAATTAGTGCTGGATTTGAAGAAGTAAGAATACTTTCAGATCAAAGTTTAAAGACTCCGTAAGGGCGTAACGTGGGACGCGACACAAGCCCTTACGGATCTGCTAAATAAGGATTAGCATTGAATTTTGAAAAATATAAAAATGAAATCTATGATAAAAAACATATTCTAAGAGTTCAGAATAAAAAAATCCATAAATCAAGAATTCATTTTGATACACCACTTAATGCTCAAGACGCTTATTCTCTTGTTTCTCAGCCAGATAATGTGGTTAAACATTGGTTTCTACCTTTTATCGGATTTGAACAACGTACACGAAAAATTAAAAGTCATAATGGTTTAAGTCGTAGAGCTGCTAAAAAACGACCTTTAAGATATGCAGCTAACCAAGACGGTTATATTTATGCCTATTATTCATATCTTCTCACTGAAAAATATGAAAATTTCATAAAAGATACTCCTCTACAAAACTCAGTATTAGCCTATCGCTCATTGGGTAAATCAAACATTGAATTTGCTAAAGAGATTTTTGATTGGATCAGTCAAATAAAAGAATGTAATGTACTCACAATTGATCTATCAAGCTTTTTTGATACTTTAGATCATGGAATACTGAAAGAACAATGGCAGCATGTTAATGGCGTATCTTGCTTATCTAAAGATCATTATATTGTTTTTAAATCTTTAACTAATTATTCATTTTTAAATATAGAAGAAGCTCTGGTTGCTTTAGGATGGCCTGATAGGTCAAAAAGAAAAGAGAAAGATGAAAAAACTCCAAATCCTTTGAGAAAAAAAACTAGCAAGCCTTACCAAGCCCTAGGTGATTTTCGAAGCATTCGAAAAAAACAAGTTACTGATGCTGATGGTGTTGTTAGATACCTCATCCAGAAACCAAATAAAATCGATGGGAGAAGATATGGAATTCCTCAAGGTTCTCCTATGTCTGCCATACTTTCAAATATTTACATGCTGGACTTTGACAAATATTGTTGTGAGCTAGCGAATAATATGGGTGGAATATATAGACGTTATTGCGATGATATTATTCTAGTTTTTCCCCAGAATATTCAAATGAGCGATGTTTATAAAACTCTTGAAGAGTTATTGCTTAATCATGGCGGAAAGGAGTTAAAGATAAATCCAAGTAAGGTTGAAAAATAAAATTTACTTGTATTTCAGGTAAGCTGAAAGCCGTTGACATAGATACTAAAGTGGACAAGCCTCTACAATATCTTGGTTTTATATATAATGGTCAAGAAGTTTTGATCAGGTCATCTAGCCTATCAAATTATTATAGACGTTTAATTTCCAAAATTAGAGCATCGAAAAATAAAGCTCGAAGAAATAGATCAAAAACTTATCGTAGAAAAATCTATCGAATGTATAGCCATTTAGCTCGTAAACAACAAAATTTTATAACTTATACATATAGAGCATCGGAAGTGATGAAGGAGCTATCAGTTAAGAAACAGCTATCCAATCATTGGAAGCGCATCCATGAAGAGCTTAAAAAGTAAATGAGCCATACTTAAATTCTGAGCAATCAATTTTAAAGATGTCCAATTAAAATAAGAACTATTGTCCGAGTTGCTATGCTAATAAGTGATTGTAATCCCCCCTCAAAACCACAGAGGCTATTTGTAGAAAATTTCATTAATATAAACTCAAGGAGTTTTCTATGCGTAAATCAAAATTCACTGAGAGCCAGATTATGGCAATTCTCAAACAAAATGAGGCTGGAGTTCCAGTCCCTGAGC
>NZ_JAZDRH010000050.1:0-6332 GCF_047470865.1 Pseudomonas sp. F1_0610 | reverse complement strand
AATTTATAAAGATGCTAAGTTGAACTCTAATTTTAAAATATAGTTTTAATTAAAAAACTATTCTATAAATATCCTCTTTGAATATAGAGGATATTTTTATTTTTTCGCCTTACGCCAGTTTGGCTACAGTGATGTGAGTAATCGCACGCACATTAAACGCGCCAACGGCAGCGAAAGTTTTTACAGTTATAACGTCATTAACCAGCTGACGAAGCTCTAGCATAAGCAAGGCAACCAAACCTTAGCAAGCTTTGAGTGCATACTCGATAATATGGGCCGCAAAGTTGTAGCCAAAGAAGTGATCGATGGCGCAACGAGCACGCTCAATTATGAGTATGATATTGAAGGTCGTTTATTGGCAGAGAAAATCACCAAAGCTGGTAAAGTAAGCGAAACTCGTTATACCCATGATGCCCAAGGCAATCGCTTAACATAGCTTGAAAATGGTGAAAAAACTGTTTACAGCTATAACAAAAATGATCAGTTATTAGCAGAAACCATCAGTAACACCGATGGCACATGCACAACAATCACCTATGGTTGGGATGCGAATGGCAATCTTATCAGCAAAAAATCTGATGATAATAGTGTCAATGTTCAATACGGCTGGAACAGTGCGAATCGCTTAATTAAAGTCACAGAGGGTACAAAAACCACAACGTATCAATACGATGGTGAAGATCGTCGAATCGGTAAAATCATCACAGATGGCACAAATACCACAGAACCCCAGTATTTGATTGACTCTGAGCGTAACTATGATGAGATCATTGTGGCAAAAACTCGCACCAATGGCGGTAACTGGAAAGAAGAGCTTTGCTTGTATGCACCAGATGACGTGGGTGATTTGCTCTTACAATCTGATGCACATCTTGTCCTGATGTGTAATAAACCAATCATTCGCGCAAATCTTTGCGCTGTCAGGTTTGCATAGAGTTTTTTGCAAAACTTAACCTGATATTACTCCAGTAATAGGGTCTTATGACGTCACTTGCAGACCCCGTCCGTTTGTGACGCCATGCTTTAGCTTTAGCCTGCTCGGTATCATTGATCGCTAGATACACTGATAGTCGTGTTATTCTACTTTGCAACAGTATTCTGTATTCTGCTCAGTCAAAATACGCAAGCTTAACTAGGCTTTTGGAAGAATTAATTAATACGTTCAGCTTTAATAATAACAACAGGCTCAAGTGGTACATCACCATGTCCACTTACACGGCCTGTAGGTACTGCAGTAATTTGATCAACGACAGGCATCCCTTGAACCACCTTACCAAATACAGCATAGCCAAAGTCGCGACTACCATTGTTTAGAAAATCATTGTTATTGACGTTAATGAAAAATTGGCTAGTAGCAGAGTCAACAATTTGCGTGCGTGCCATAGCGATAGTTCCGCGATCATTACGTAAGCCATTATTAGCTTCGTTTTTAATGGCTTCATTTGTTGGCTGTTGCTTCATGTTTTGATCAAAACCGCCGCCTTGAATCATGAAGTTAGGAATTACACGATGAAAAATAGTGCCGTCGTAGCGTTTTTCATCCACATAGGTCAGAAAATTTTTAACGCTAATAGGCGCTTTTTCTTCATTTAACTCAATCTCAATTTCACCAAAGGTTGTGGTGAGTAGCACGCGAGGCGCTTCAGCTGCATAAAGACTTCCAGCAAAGGCTAGGGTGCTAGCGAATAGAGTAAATTTCTTCAGCATAGTTAATTCCTTGTTATCAAGCTTAGTTTGATCGAAAAATTAAGTGTTGTTCCCAATCGTTTTCATTAACATCCTGCTCACTTAGCATGCGTCCGCTTTGGGATATGCGTTCAGTATGCACAGCATCAGGGTTTTCGCAAATAAGGTGGTGCCAAATAGGTAGATCTTTGCCTTCAGATACTAAACGATATGCACAACTATTAGGTAGCCAATGAAAGTCTGCTGTATGCTCTGGCGTAAGCTGGATGCAGTCAGGAACATAGTTTTTCCGATTTTCATAATTAGTGCATTTGCAGGTAGTTAAATCCAGCAATTTACAGGCAATACGCGTGTAGTAAATCCCACCGTCTTCGTCATCTTCGAGTTTTTGTAGGCAACATAAACCACAACCATCACAAAGTGATTCCCATTCCTCATGTGTGAGTTGTGCTAGTGTTTTACGTTTCCAAAAAGGTTGTACAATGGCAGCCATAATTAGTCTTGCTTGAAAAATAGCATTAGTTTAGCAAGTTTAATTCAGTTCAGATAAAAATTATTACTTGCTTAGGGAATCGTCAGCCGGCTTTTAGGTCTTAGTGTGTGATGTATCTCAAGCTAATGAGGTTAGCTGTTATGTTAAAGCGAGCACTAGGGGTTTTAGTATTGGTTGCGATTGCCGCACCAAGCTGGGCGAAGTCTGTAGATGTCATCTATAAGGTGAAGTTTTTACCTGAGCAAAACAGTGCTCGGGTGACTATTAAGCTAGAAGATGGCACAGCAGTGCCTAATTTAATATTTAACTTTTTATCCGCCCAACGTTATAGCGATTTTACAGCAGATGGTGGTTGGCAATTAAACGATAATCGTGGTGAATGGCAGCCCGCAGCAGGTAAAAACAGCCTTAGTTATACGGTGACAATCACACCAGAAAATAATAAACATGCCAGTGAAAAAATAACTAAAGATTGGCTGGTGATGAAAGGAGACTCGCTAGTTCCTCCTATTGAAGCTATTACCATGCCTAAAGTAAGCGTGGTTTCACGTGTACAGTTCGAGCTACCTAAAGAATGGCGCAGTGTTGAAACCGTTTGGAAGCGGGTAGGACCCAATAAGTTTCGTATTGAGGATGCACAATCAGGTTTTAATCGCCCTACAGGCTGGATTGCAGCAGGAAAATTAGGTTCACGCAGAGCAAAGCTAGGGGAGACAGAAGTAACTATTGCCGCTCCAGTTGGTCAGCAAGTTCATCGGATGGATATGATGACTTTAATGACTTACGTATGGCCACAGTTACAGGCCGCTTTTCCGCGTGATCCGCAAAAACTATTAGTGGTTAGCGCACGTGATGGAATGCAGCAACAAGCACAAGGCTTAACGCAATCTATTTATCTTGCAGCGGATCAAGCATTAGTGGCTGAAAGTGGTACTAGCGATTTACTCAAAGAGTTGGTTTTAAGTTTTACCCAGCTTTCAAGTAATGCTGATGAACAATGGATTAGCCAAGGTTTAGCTCAATTTTATTCATTAGAGTTGCTTATGCGCTCAGGGGGAATAACCCCTGATCGTTACCAGCATAGCATTCAAAAATGGAAAGAAGATACTAAGCAAGTGAACACCTTGCGTGGTAGTTTGAATGAGCAGAAGGTTGAACGAGCCGCCTTATTTTTTGCTGAACTAGATAAAGAAATTAAAGCACGTAGCAAAAATGAATTTAATTTAGATAATGTGACACGAGGTTTAATGCGTTTAGATAATATTACTGTAAAAGATGTGCGTGATATTAGTGAAAATATTGTTAAAGGCCGTTTAAAAATATTTGAAAGCTCACTCGTAAAATAAAGTGTTAAATTTTTAGCATAGCCTTTTTATAAAGGGCTATGCTTTACGGTTAAATATTACTATATGGCTAATTATAAAATGGAATTTAAGAAGAAAAATATTGGTTTGAAAATATTTAGTATTGTTTTTATAGTGCTTGTTGCAGGCTGCAGTATGATTACTCAGCCTTTTGTTAAGCCAATTAAATCAATGCCGCCTGTTGTTCATACGCCATTACTAGAGCAGCATGTCCGTTTTTTATCTGAAACGGTACATCCTAGAAATTATAGTGAATTAGATAATTTAAATGCAGCAGCAGATTACATTGCTAAACACTTTAAACAGCTTAATTTGACGGTCGAAGAGCAGGTGTTTGATATTGATGGTAATGCCTATAGAAATATTATTGCTTCTCTAGGACCTAAAGAAGGAGAGGTTTTAATTGTTGGCGCTCACTATGACTCATTTCATGACACACCAGGTGCTGACGATAACGCCAGTGGCGTAGCTGGGCTACTGGAGCTAGCGCGCTTATTGAGTGAAAACCCACCGTCTTACCCTGTGCAGCTAATTGCTTATTCATTAGAAGAACCACCCGCTTTTGCAACTCAAGCCATGGGAAGTTCAGTGCATGCGCGTAGTCTTAGTGATTCTAAGCAGAAGATAAAATTGATGATCGCTTTAGAGATGATAGGTTATTTTAGTGACGAGAAAAGTTCACAACAGTTTCCACTAAAGCTTTTAAGTAAATTATATCCAGATCAAGGAAACTTTATCAGTGTAATTGGACGTTTGTCAGACAGTGCAGAAACACGCCAAGTGAAAGCGCTAATGCTGGGTGCTACAGATTTACCCGTGCATTCTTTAAATGCACCTAGGGCATTGAACGTGATTGATTTTTCAGATCACCGTAATTATTGGGATGCTGATATTAAGGCCGTTATGGTTACAGATACGGCGTTTTTTCGTAACCATAATTACCATCAGCTGACAGATACCGCTTCTACACTTGACTATCAACGTATGGCAAAAGTAGTGCAGGGCGTGTATGCCGTGGTGCAGAACTATGATAAAAACTAGGACTGGCCCAAATTCTGCCTGCAACATCTGACTAGCCAGCCAAGGCACAACAGCATGAACTTAGCTTTGATCAACGAGCCGGATCAGTAAAGGCCTATTACAAGAACTGAGTCTGCGCAAAATTGTTAGACAACTTAATCCTTCTTCTATCATCAGTCGCTAGGTGCACCATAATAGCGCTTGTGATGGACATTACACCGCTTCTTCAGCGTAGAAATCAATGTAAGCACGCTGGCTAAGCTGTCGGCCTAAACCTAAGCTAGCAAATGATGCTGAGTTTTTTGAAGTGGTCATTGCCATGGAATACAAGCAACCTCTCTCACATGTATGACTTATTTAATGGCGCTACCCAGTTTAATGGCGACCTTAGCCAATGGGATATCAGCCAAGTTGAACGCTTGCATGGCATGTTTGCAGGCAGCGTATTCTTTTATAGCGACATTAGTCAGTGGAATACAGAAAACGTCATCGCTACAAGTATGATGTTTATGGGCTGTAAGGCTCTTAATCAAGATATTTCAAGCTGGAAAATGCGTAAGGTTTACAACCTGTACCAGATATTTGAGGACTGTGAAAACTTTAATCAGGATCTATCCACGTGGTGTATGAGCAACACCCCGTAAAGCCCCGGGATTTTGATAAAAACTGTACGAGTTGGTACCTACCTAAACCACAGTGGGGCGAGTGTCCTGTATCAACTGAAGAGTAAAGTATCTGTAAATAATAACAGAGAATTTTATTGACCAAACATGGGTAAGTAATAAGCTAAATAATATATACTCAAAAAGATAAGTGTTTAGATTGATTTTGAAAACTTGTTAAGCACAATGATAGCTTTCTGGCTTATTTACTAGAGATTAATGCATGAAATATACACAATACCTAAAAAACTTAATTTTACTTGTTTTTCTTATACCACTGACCGTCAATGCCACAACAGAGCAGTTTGGTAGGAATAACTTTAAAATTGATAAGTGTGTGCTCGTCAAAGATGCTTTCTTCCAAGAGAATGGCTTTAATTCTTACAGATTACTTGTGCAGTGTGCTGATCTTGATGAAATGCAAGCCTATGCAAACGGTCAGCGTAAAAGTTTTATAGTGTATACGCTCCCTCAAGGGAGTTATACAAAAAATGAGGCAAAAGCGATGAAGCTCCCTGTTCATCATAGAAAAGGTGCTGTGTGGACATTCATTTTTAACTATGGGCCTCGTTATAGTGAAGAGATGTGGGATAATATTTATGCACAAATGACAGCAAAGCCATTTGGTAAGTGGGAAGATGCTATGGGGTCAAACCCTGAGATTACATACTCTCAATATGCGACGACTGTTGATAAACTTCTTTCTGGTGAGTGGTAATTGATATGAAAAAGATAGCACTTATTCTAACGTTATCACTGCCCATTTTTATCTCAGGCTGTACTAACCCAGAAGGTTTCTTTCAGGTTCTGCTAGACCCAGAAACAGGCATATTAGCCCCTCAAGGTAGTGCTAATACAACAAATACTAGCCGAAAAATGAGCACAATGAAGCCAGATACACCTGTGCAAAAAGAAGCTCAAGCATATGCTAGACAACTGTTTAGATAGCTTATCAAGCTAGTTCTAACATTGCAGTGAACAACCCGCTTCGGCGGGTTTTTTATTATCTATAGGAAATGAAATATGAAAACCAGCACAGCAGGTATTGCTTTTACTAAAGCGTGGGAAGGCTGCAAGCTCGCAGCTTATCAAGACAGTGTAGGCGTG
>NZ_JAZDRH010000049.1:0-7151 GCF_047470865.1 Pseudomonas sp. F1_0610 | reverse complement strand
AATAACTGGTAATATATTTTTTTATCTATAATTTTTTGATATATTATTCTGAACGCAGGTTTTTATCTGATGTTTTTTATATTTTATAGTTGTTTTACCTAGTAAATTACTATTTATTTATAATGTGACCTAATTATTAGTTTAATAAAAAATAGGATTAACGCACACAAATGAGATCAATTCTTATTTGTGTGGTTATTTATCGGACAAACGGCATATTTTGCCGACGAGTAAAGAGCCTATGAAATTAAATCATTCGATGCTGATAGGCTCATTTAGCATTTTCTTTAGGTACCAGAAAAGAGATCATCAACCCCCAAAATAAAGCACCGGCTCCAAGGCTAAAAGCCAACAACAGGCTGCCACCTTGATTTAACCAAAGGCTGGTTAACCAAGGCCCTCCCAATTGTGTAACGCTGTATAAGGCTACTAAAGCAGCTGATAAGCGTGGACCTTGGTGAGGATGTAAGCTGCGCGCTAGACGCTGCGTAAGCAATACTGTACCCAAAAAGGTAGTACCTACTAGCAAGGCACATAAAATAATACCTATACTGACAGGCAACACCAATACTGCAATAACGCCTATAAATTGAATCACATAGTTTAAACGCAGCGCTTTAGCATCTCCCATTTTGCTACCTGCTTTATTCCAGATCCAAGGAGCTGGCAAAGTCGCTAGTGCAACCAATAACCAGCTACCATTAATCAAAAAACTATCAGCTGGTAACTCAATGCTCGCCAGCATTGGTAGATAGGTCATAGGCAGGATATAGCCAAGCCCAGCACCGGCATAAGAGAGAAATAATGGTGTGCTTGCTCGATCAAATAGTACTGTTTTTTCTGTGCTTGGCTTGGCCGCTGGAATATCTGGAAACTCTGACATATCAATATTGGCGATTTGTCGATACCCCCACCAAGCTAAAGGAATCGCCACTAATGCCGCTGGCCACCAACGGTCTGCTCCTACTAAATAGGCAGATGGCACAGCAACTAGTGCACTAGATAAAATTAAGCCAAAGCCTACACCTAAATAAACCAACCCACTTAAATAAGCCCTTCCATGACAAGCCAGCCATTCCAATACCAAAGAAGGCGCTTGGACAAAAACAATACCATTGGTAATACCATTAATTAGACGTAAGATTGTCAGTGTTTCAGGTGTTTGGGCTTGTGTTTGTAACAAGGTTGATAGAACGCTCGCCAACAATGCCCAGGGTAAAATACGTTGGATCTGCCCTAAAGCACACCAACGCATGGCTGTTAAGGCGCCTATCAAATAGCCTAAATAGTTCCATGCCGCAATATCCGAACCTTGTTTTAGACTAAACAGGCCATCTTTAACCAACCATGGCAGCATGGGTGTATAAATAAACCGCCCTAATGTATGCACAACCAATAATAAAATTGCGCAAGCAACAATAACACGCAGTAGCGAAGGACGTTGTCCTGTCATGGCTGTTTCTCTTGTTAGTTTTTATAGATGCAGTTTGCTACGTTTTTACCTACTTCCCTGTACGACGTTAGTGGAAACTAGCCCTTAAATAGCGTTTTCTAACTCACACACTAAGGTTTTAATTAACATGTCTGCTGGCATTTCTCGTGCTAGCGGAGCCGATTGGCCTGCCCAATGCGCAGCAAAATCGGCACTAGCTTGCTCACTCGCAGCAGCATGTAAGGCTTTCCCCGCACTATAAACTGCAGGATACCCAGGCAAATCAGCACAAAACTGCTCTAGCTCTTGATGCATGCGATTGACCAAACCTCTTGCTGGGCGCCCTGAAATAACAGCAGTTACTGCTGTCTGATAGGCTTTTGCACTGCTAAGCGCTGCTCGATATTGAGGATTAGCAGCTGATTCGGGGCAAAGAATAAAAGCTGTACCTAACTGAGCGGCGCTAGCGCCCATCTTAAGTACATTCGCAATTCCGCTGCCATCCATGATGCCGCCAGCTGCAATTAACGGAAGCGAACAGTGTTTTTTTAATAGCTGCAATAAACTAAACAGGCCTAACTGCAAATCATCTTTAACATTAAATACCCCGCGGTGGCCTCCTGCTTCAAAGCCTTGCGCAATAATTCCATCAAGTCCTGCTTGCTCAATTACTTGCGCTTCTTGTAAAGATGTAGCGCAGCCTAAAAGACAAATACCGGCCTCTTTTAATACTTCAATATCTTTGATATTAGGTAATCCAAAATGAAAGCTAACGATAGCTGGCCGTTCTTCTAGCAACATTTCTAACATTGCAGTGTTGTTAATAAAACTCGCATAGTCTTCGCTTAATTCTAAGGGTGCTACTGCGCCAAACTCTGCAAAGTAAGGTGCTAAATGCGCCAACCAGCGCTGCTCTTGTGCTCTATCTCTAGGTGCAGCTTGATGGCAGAAAAAGTTGATATTAAATGGCTTATTTGTTGCTGCTTTTAGCGCTCTAATTTGTGCTCTTGCATTTTCTACGCTAGCACTACCCAAACCTAAAGAGCCTAGCCCACCGGCATTACACACTGCTGCGGCCAATGACACAGTTGACGTGCCTGCCATGGGGGCTTGAATAATAGGATATTGAATACCTAATAACTCTAATAATGATTGTTGCATCACCTGCTCCTAATATCTCTTGATCGCATAGCCTAGCTGTACGCTTAGATCATCATAAATTAAGATATATTAAGCAATAATATTCTGATTTTAAGATAAGGTAATTCTATTTATGGATCTGCTTAATTTAGAAATTTTTCAAACTGTTGCACAACAACGCAGCATCACTAAAACTGCCCAGTTATTAAATAAAGCACAATCTAATATCAGCACACGCGTTCAACAGTTAGAGAAACAACTGGATGCTCAGTTGTTTGTACGTGACAAAAAGCAGTTAGAACTGACAGCTCAAGGCGTTACTTTTTTACATTACAGCCAACGCATTTTGATGCTAGCCGAAGAAGCCAAGCAAGCACTACATCCTCATAACCCCAGTGGAAAACTAACCATAGGCTCAATGGAAAGCACAGTTGCTAGCCGACTACCCAAGGTATTAGCTCAGTATCAACAGTTATGGGATAAGGTTGAATTACAAGTCACTACAGCACCTAGCTTACAGCTGTTACAAGAGGTTGTAGATTATCGTCTTGACTGTGCTTTTCTAGCATTAGATCAGCACAAGCTACCGGCTGGTTTAGGCGCTCAAATGGTTTTTCACGAAGAGCTACTGCTAATTGTGCCTGAACGTTATAAAGATTTAGCATTGAGCACCTTGCCTATTCGGCGTCTAGCTTGTTTTCGTCAAGGCTGTAGTTATCGCCGCTTTGCACAAAGACAGCTACCTTATGATCTCATATTACAAGAAGTTGGCTCTTATCATGCCATTATCGCTTGTGTTGCAGCAGGCACCTGTATTGGCGTTTTGCCTCGCTCAGTATTAGAGCTACAGAGCCACAACCCAGGTGTTTTTCCTCATCCTTTGGGCCTATTAGATACCTATTTTATTTGGCGAGAAAATAATACAAGCCGCGCGCTTAAGCAATTAAGAAAACAACTATTTTCTTAGGTTATTTAAAACATGCGTACGCCAGCTTGCTTGGCTGGGCAAAGCTAAAAAGTATGGATTAATCAAATTTTCACGCACTGGGTAGTCAAATAGATTGCCTTCAACGGTTAATAGCTGCCCACCCGCCCCCTCTAATACCGCTTGGGCCGCCGCTGTATCCCATTGTGAAGTAGGTGCGAATCTAGGGTAAAAATCTATTTTGCCTTCTGCTAATAAACAGAACTTTAGCGAACTCCCCAACTTACGTACTTCTAAATTAGGATAAGCCTCTGTTAAGCCAGCAATCATAGCATCCTGCTCTGGACTGGTATGCGAGGGACTAGCTACAACTACAAACTCATGTTGAGCGTCACGAACTTGGATTGCAGTTGTGCTGTGCTCAAGCCGTTTAAAGGCACCTAAATGGGCACCACCAAAATACACCACACCTGACACTGGACATCCAACTACACCAAATACCACGCGGCCTTGCTGAATAAGGGCAACGTTTACCGTAAATTCATCTTTTCCTTTGATAAATTCTTTTGTGCCATCTAACGGATCTACCAACCACCATGAGCTCCATTGTTGGCGCTCCTCTATCGTAAACTGGCAAGCTTCTTCCGATAACACAGGAATATCAGGGGTTAGTTGTTTTAATCCTGCCAGTAAAACAGCATTAGCAGCGAGGTCAGCCGCCGTTACAGGCGAGTCATCCTGTTTTGTATCTACGGCCAGCTCACTTTTCCAAAATGGAAGGATGGCTTGCCCTGCTTGTTTAACAAGGCTGATCACAGATTCAATTAGCTTAGCTTCCATTAATCTATTTCTCCACGCGCCCGAAGTAGATCACGTACTACATACATTGCCGCAAGAGCACGTCCTTCGGAAAATTGAGGGTGTTCTATTAAAGAGACAAGGTTATCCATCTTTACCTTAGTCACTCCCATAGGTTCAGGTTCATCGCCTTCTAGGCGTGATGGGTAGAGATCACGCGCAAGCACGATTTGAATAATCTGGCGCATATAACCAGGACTAACGCTTAGTTGAGTAATCCATTCTAGGTTTTTTGCAGCAAAGCCTGCTTCTTCTTGTAGTTCTCTGTTAGCTGCTTGCAATGCGTCCTCACCAGGGTCGATTAGCCCTTTAGGCAAGGATAGCTCATAGCTTTCTGTACCAGCACAGTATTCTTCCACTAGAAGTACATGCTCGTCATCTGGCATGGCAACAATCATGACTGCTCCATAGCCATTAGATTTACTGGCTAGCCGCTCATAGGTACGCTCTACACCATTACTAAAACGTAACTGTAATTGTTCAACGCGAAATAAACGACTGCGCGCTACTTCTTCACAGGTTAATATTTTTGGTTTCTCTCGCATCCTCTCACTCCTTGTACTTAAGCTAGGTATCATACTGCTAAATTGAATGTGAGATAGCGAGTTTGTATGCCCAACTTACCCTGGTCAGACATTGATACCCTTCTGTTAGATATGGACGGGACATTATTAGACTTACACTTTGACAACCACTTTTGGCTTGAGCATTTACCTTTTTGCTTTGCACAAAAACACACTATATCAGTTGCTCAAGCCAAATCTATTATTGAGCCTAAATTAGCTAAGTACCAAGGCCAATTATTATGGTATTGCATTGATTTTTGGACAGCGCAGTTAGGCTTACCCATTATGCAAATGAAACAGGACACTGCGCACCTTATTGCCCTACGTCCAGCCGTAAAGGATTTTTTAAAGCAACTTCGTGCAGCTGGGAAGCAGCTTATTCTCGCAACTAATGCCCACCCTGATGCACTCCGCCTTAAACTGGATAAAACAGGTATAGCACCCTTACTTGATAGGATTATTAGCTCACACCAATATGGCTATGCTAAAGAGCAACAGGATTTTTGGCACCTGCTACAAGCACAAACGCAATTCAATCCTAAGCGCAGCCTATTACTGGATGATAGCTTAAGTGTCTTACATAGCGCACACAGCTATGGCATTGCTCATACTTGGGCAATTAGCCAGCCTGACAGCCAACAAATGGTGCGTACTATCAAGACTTTTCCCAGTGTAAACAACCTTCAGAGTCTACTTTGCAATCTCGTGCGTTAGCCATTGCAATTAATGCAGCCAATCTGGCGCACGGCGTGTTTCTATAAATCAATTATTTTAGCGAGAAGGGTGCAATGTCTATAGTGTCTTAACTTGAAGACGCCTATGTGTAGGCTTATTTGTAAAGTACTTGATGAGTATACAGCGCGAGCCAAGCAGACGGTAATTGGCTCAACGCTATATACACAAGCTAACTCCAATGGTACTTAGACGGGAATTCGTAATACTTGACCAGGATAGATTTTGTTCGGATCTTTTAACAAAGGCTTATTAGCCTCAAAAATTCTCATATAAGCATTGGCATCACCATACTGCTCTTTAGCAATGGCACTCAAGGTATGCCCTTTCTCGACAGTGACAAAGCGCGCTCCCTTACTTGGCTCAACAACAGCAATTTGCTCCTCAATACTAGATATACCAGCAACATTACCTAATGCTAAAAGAATTTTTTCCTTTTCTTCTTGGGTTTTTACATGCCCTACTACTCGAATGACACTGCCTTCTACTGTAATCGCAATATCTGGGTTACCTAAGCCACTCATAGCAATATGCTCATGTAGCTTTTCTGCCGCATGCGCCTCTTTACCTTGAATATTTTCCCATAATGCAGCACCAGCCGCCTGCACAAAATTAATCAGCCCCATTCCTCTCTCCATTTTTAGCTAAACAGTTGTATGCTCATTTGATTGAGTTGAGCACCATACAAGATATACGCGTAAGTCAAACTCTAGTTGATGATAGTTTGGAAGCATATACTGGCACAGTTTATAAAATGCTTTATTGTGGTCTGCTTCGCGTAAATGAGCCAATTCATGGACAATTATCATATCTAGAAAATCGCGCGGAGCTGTTTTGAAGAGACTCGCAATACGAATCTCCTTTTTCACCTTGAGTTTACTTCCTTGAACCCTAGCAATACTTGTATGCATACCTAACGCATGACGCACTACGTCTATTTTGCTGTCATAACCTACTTTGCTAATTCTAGGAGCGTTACGCAGATAAGCTTGCTTGAACTGGCTAACTAAATCATATAGTCCTTTATCAGTCAAAATTGTATTGTTTTGCGGGTAACGCTTTGCAAGATATTCACCTAACTGCCCAGAACTGAGCAAAGCATTTACCTGAGTTATCAAAGACGCTGGATATCCTTGTATATATTTTAAATGCTGATTAAACATACTATTACCAGTCTACCTCTAGGCTAAGCTTGTTACCTTGCCTCAGTCCAAGCTACTTAGTAGACAACAAGAATACCAATAACCAGTCGCTGGGCTGAACTTTACCACAGTGAAAACATCCAACATCTATCAGTAATAGATCACAATGCAAATATCATTATAAATCAATTACTTATATAAGTATAATGGCTTTTTTGATAGCTATTGATCTGAACTCAATTAAAAATTTATTAAATGCCTGAAGAAAATATCTAAAAAACTGAACGGTTAAATCATCCTAAAGAACAATTGATCAAATTAATCGATAACTGCATTAGATTGCTATTGAATATATT
>NZ_JAZDRH010000048.1:0-10466 GCF_047470865.1 Pseudomonas sp. F1_0610 | reverse complement strand
ATACAAAACCTATCGACCAGCGTTAGTTAGTGCCACTAGGAACTAGCATGGGGGCTTAGAGGGCGCGTTAACTTTTTTCTACGCTTTGTGCACACCTGCAAGCCCATCTCGCGATAAAGACGGTAAGTGATTCTGCTTAGCCCCAGCAGCTTACAAGCAAGTCTTTGGCTGAGTTTAGCGTCGTTAATAAGATGACGAACGGCTCTTTTCTTACTAGCTGGGGTTACCACTTTTTTGAGGCGACATCTTTGGGTGCCGCATTTTCAAGCCGCTTTTCTGCCAACAGCTTTTTTAATTTGTTATTTTCAGACTCGAGCTCTCGCAAACGCTTGGCTTCGCTCACTTCTAAGCCAGCCTATTTACTGCGCCAGTTATAAAAAGTGACGTTAGAAATGCCCATTCGTCGATAAATATCGCTGACCTTGGTGCCTGCATCATGCTCTTTAATGGATCGAATAATTTGCTCTTCGGTGTAACCTTTCTTCATAGTGAGTTCTCCAAAGGTTCTCAGTTTAATGGAAATCTCATCGAAGTTATGGTGCTAATTTAGGGGAAAAGGTCATGCCTATGCGCATAGGCAGACTAATGTAAATGAATTATATTGTGGCGTTATCAAAGAGGATTCTAAGCAAAAAATATTGATATTGTGAATCAATTAATCGCTGAAGGTGCTGAAGGCATTATTTTAGGTTGCACTGAAATTTGTATGTTGATTGGCGATGTTCAGTTTAGCGTACCAATTTTTGATACAACCACAATCCATGCAATGGCGGCTGTGGATTTTGCTTTGGCGGAATGATTTCATGATGAACCAACTTTTCACTCAATTGATTCAGCAAGAAATGGCTTTGCATCAACCTGAGGTTAGACAAAATGAGCAATTTCTACAATCAGTGTTACATGATGATTTTTTTGAGTTTTGTCGATCAGGCGCAACAACAGATAAGGCAGATACTTTAGATGATTTGTTGCGTGTTGAATCAATGACACAGATTTATTCTGAAAACTTTATTTGCTCGCTGTTAAGTGACGATGTGATATTGATGACATATTTGAGCTATCAATTAGAGAATGATCAACGCATTAAAATTACTCATCGATCTTCTATCTGGGTGAAAATGACAGAAGATCAATGGCAGTTACGCTTTCACCAAGGTACACCAACAACATAAAATAAAAGCCAGCGATGCTGGTTTTTTTAATGCAAAGTGGTTAATTATTTCGGTTGAGTAAATTCAATGCGTGTTCTTAAACCATCCATTTCAAAACGCATCCATAAATTAAAATTAGGCGACTGTAGATCTTTTTGATCCCAGTTTTGAATGGATACAGGATCTATGCTTTAAGCTGAATCTTGTACCATAATGACATCTTTTGGCATTCGTGTAGAAACGCCTAAAATAGATTTTTGGCGCTGACTTGCTTGTTCTGTATCAATGTTATAAATAGACATCCATGGATACAACTCACCTTTAGATACTTCAGCATAGCCTGCATAATTTTCACGTGCAATAAAACCTAACTGTGGCAGAATTTCGTTTGCTTCGCTGCTATTAATCGCAAGGAAAAGGTGATTTGCACTATTTTTCTTGTGTATCAATGATGGGATTTTTTCAATGAGAATTAGAAATGTGCAACCAGCCATTTTCTATTTTGGCGGAGATATCCATGCGGATGACGCCAAATAAATTAAATGATGCATTAAAATATGAGTATCTTGATCATAATGAGTTTTAATCTTATAGAATTCTTGAGATGATAGGCTGACTGGAAATGAATATTTTGTAAAAATTTCTGTGCTTTTTCTTCATCTTTTAAGTTGATTGCAATGCTAGTTGGGCGAATGAAGTAAGCACCAAAAATAGGCGCTACGATCAAATCAGCACCTGTACCAAAAAATCCTCTGCCATATTGCTCAAATTGCTTCAGACCAGGAAATTGTGTTTGAATAATGGGCGCCGAATCTTGGATGGCAATCGGGATATCATAATGGCAGGTTTAGTGGTGTTTGGCAGCATACATAAATGCAGCAAGCAATAAAGCGAACAATACACTGCTAAGTAAAGCAAAGATGGTCGGAGTCATACCTTTATTCCCTTTATTGCGGGTAGGGCTTAACTATAATAGCTATATGCCATCTTTTATTGTTTTCAAGCAACTTTTTGCAACTTATATGATCATGTTGTCGGATAAGCACTTAACTGGGCTAGCAGCAGAGGAGTCGTTTTGTGCGTACTGTAAATAAAGAGAAACTAGAGCAAAAGCAGATGGAAATATTAAATGCAGCTATTGAATGCTTTGCTAATAAAGGATTTTATGCCACAACTACTGCTGAGTTATGTCGCGCTGCTGGTATGAGTCCTGGAACGCTCTTTCATTACTTTCCTAATAAAAAATCAATTATTGAAGCTATTGCATTACTTGATCAACAAGAAACCATGGGTATTTTCCATAGAAACTGTGATGAGAGTAAACCCTTAGCCTCGATTCAAAACGTCGTTACTGAGCTGCTAAAAACAGCACAAAATCAAACTTTTTCTCGTATTTTTATTGAAATCTCTGCCGAGGCTTCACGCAATTCAGAAATTGATGTTTTGTTTGAGGAAACAGACGCCTTTATTCAAAAAACATTAATAACTTTAATAAAAAAAGGGCAAGCCATAGAAGAAATAGATAAAACGCTAAATCCTGAGCATACTGCATTATGGATTATGTCTATAGCCGAAGGTGCTGTAGGACGCGTGAAAGCTACTAGCAGTGAGGAGTTAGAACAGCATATTGCTATGGTTTGCTTAATTATTCATCGTTATTTAAATGTGCGTGGCCAGTAAATGCGTACTAAGACATAAAGCTAGCTACTAGAGCCCAGATGATCATGGTTGAAATAATCATGATCATGCCTATAATTTCAAAAGTTAACCCCTCTATAAAAAACGCCACAGCACACCTCCTGTCCCCGCAAATTACTGATCAGCCTTAACTTTAACTGGAATTGTTAAAAGTACAAACAAAATCTAATAATATTTAATTATTCAATAGAGTTAAAAGTTATACTATAATTACACTTAAAATATATATTTATTTTATATATTAATTAGCTAATGATTGCAGTTTCTAGACTGCATATCCGCGAGTAATATTAATATGAAAAAAATTGTCTTTTTTCGCCATGCACAAAGCGTGGCCAATATAGGTGGTGTTAGCCAACCTAATGCAGAAATTGAGCTAACAGCGTTCGGCCACCAGCAAGCATTATCCTTAGTTGATCAAAACATTATTAAACCTGATGCTATTTTTACTTCCGCATTTTTGCGCACCCAACAAACAGCAGCGCCTTTAGCTAAAAAATATCAATTGACCGCAGAAAGCTTAGCCTGTCTTAATGAGTTCAATATTTTCGATTTTGACTTAATAAAAGACTTAAATGGGCAACAGCGCTTACCTTTAACCTTGGCTTATTGGCGAGCTGCTGATCCAGACAAAAAGCATGGCGCTAATGCACAAAGTTTTAATGAGTTTAATCAACAAGTAATAGCTGCCATTCCTAGCATACGACAACTACCAAGTAATTCGGTTATTTTTGGACATGGCATGTGGTTTTCTTTATTCGCTTGGCATGTATTGGTCGACTCTACAAAGCGCTTTAATACGCTGCAATTACGCAGTTTTTTTAAGTTCCAAAGAGCTTTTCCGGTATCTAACCTAGCAGCCTTTGAGCTGCTTATAGATAGCGGTTCAACGGCTATATATTTACGTCAATTAAAGCTAACTTAGCTTGTGCTTAGACCCAATTATAAAAAGACGCTGGCAGTACATTCCAACGTCTTTTAAAAGTCTGTAACCTTTAGTTTTATCCTTGTCTATTAAAAGCTTACTTTAATGCCAGCAGTAAAGTTTCGTCCTGGTAGCTGCACTTGATCTTTGATCCAAGATGTATGTTCACGTGCTTTTACATTAAGTAAGTTATCTGCCCTAGCAAATAGCTGATAGTTAAAGGCATCTGCATTGCCATCATAGACTAGCGCCGCACCTAGCAGATTATAACCAGAGGTTTTCTGCTCAAAATCTGCTAACTTATCTTGCTTTTGCACTCGCGTAAAAGAAACATGCCCTGTTAGATTGTCTTGTATCCGCTGCTTAACGCGCACACCAAAGCGAGCAGATGGAATACGTGCTAAGTGACCATCATGCTTTAGCTTGCCGCGTACATGATCCCCCCAAAGTGTTAGATCAGTGCCCGTATTAAAAGCAAAGTTTACATCGCCTTCTAAGCCATTGAAGGTTGCATCATTTTGTCTGTATTGAATAACGCGATAACCTGCACCTGGTCTATCGCCTGTATCAGCAGCATAAATGTAGTCTTTCACTTGGTTACGATAGGCTGTCAAATTAAAGGTTACAAAACCCTGTGTTTTGCGCAGGCTCAGATCGATATTATGTGAAGTTTCTTTATCTAAACTTAAATTACCTTGCTCAATGGTTCGACTAGCCGCATGGGGGCCAAATGCATAAAGCTCATCAGCTATAGGTAAACGCTGAGAGCGTGAAATAGAACTGGCTAAGCTGTATTCTGGAACAAACTGCCAAACGGCCCCAGCGCTCAAGGATGTGCCATTATGGTTTTTATTTTTAGTCGGACGATTGCGTATATCCAAGTCTTTACGCACTTCAATACTTTGCCATTCATGTCGAGCACCTAGCTCATAACGCCAATTACCTTGTTCATATTCCTCTACGATAAAGAGCGCTTGGTTTTTGGTTAAGGTATTGGGAACATAAGCTTCTTCCCCAGTATTGCGAAAGTCTTTACGTACTATTTGTCCGCCAAGTATGCCTCGCCAGCCTGCAATAGGTGCATGTGTTAATTCTAGGCGAGCTTCTGTTGCTTTGTTATTAATCTGCGTAGCAACCTCTGCGCCCTCTATTTCTTTATGCTGATAATCCGTATGGCCCAAGGCAAAACGTATATGTTCAAAACCGGCTAGGTTAATGTCATATTCGCTACGCAAATCCCAGCGTTTTTGTAACATATCAATATAAGGCGTCCCATGCTCGTCATGATCATGATCGTGCCCATGGCCGTGACCATGATGGCCGCAATGCCAATGCATATGCTCACCATGACCGTGTGTATGACAATGGCCATGCTCATGAGCCAATAAACCATATTCATTAGCTTGGCGGCTATACGCGATTCCAGTGTAACCGTTATCTGTAATCCAACTGGTTCCTATATTGAAGCTGTTGGTGTCATTATAAGAGCCTTCTTGCTTGCGTTTATGCGAACCATCAGCTCGCCCTGCGGTACGATAAGGGTCAGCATCGCGCTTAAGACCTTCAATGCGTAAAGCAAAAGGGCCTTGCGCTAAGGTAGCGCCTGCTTTTACAAGATTTTCTTTTGCAACTGTATTGCCTTGCCATTGAAGATCTAACGCATAGCCTTTCTCTGGTAGCTGTGTAGGTATTTTACTATCAACGACATTAACCACACCTCCAATAGCTCCACCACCGTAAAGCAAGGTGGCAGGCCCTTTTAATACTTCAATGCGCTCCGCAAACATAGGCTCAATGGTAACAGCGTGGTCTGCACTCATGGTCGAAGCATCTAAGCTATCAATTCCATTGTTCAATACCTTTACTCGTCCAGCATCCATTCCACGAATAACAGGACGACTTGCCCCCGAACCAAATGAGCTTCCCCACACACCTGGCAGTTGATTTACGGTTTCCCCCAAAGTGGCACTTTGGGCAAGCTGAAGTTCCTCATCAGTTAAAATCTCACTCGCATTGACCATACGAAGTTGCGACTGCGCTAATGAGTTACTGTTCACTACTGAGGTTTTTAAGGTAAGAGGGTTATTGGCTAAGGCAGTACCCGTCCAAGTACTTAGAACCACGGCAATAGCCAATGGTGTTCTCAAAAACAACATAAAAGCTCCTGATGTTATATCTATGCATGTTGGTGTCTCTGGCCAGAAAACCTGTATAGCATAGTTTTGTTACAGTATAACATTCAAGCTATTTTGTTATATTATTTCATTTTGTATTTTTCACCTACAAAAAAGGAGCTTAAACAGCTCCTCTTTTGCAGCTATGCCAACAAACCTAATCCATCTGTAATGTATTTTTATCGGTTTGTTTTAATACTTGACTGGTAACCATTCCAGCCGTCATTGATCCACTTACATTTAACGCTGTACGCCCCATATCAATGAGCGGCTCTACTGAAATCAGCAAAGCAACCAACTCAACAGGCAGCCCCAGGGCTGGCAATACAATTAAAGCGGCAAAAGTAGCGCCACCACCAACACCAGCCACACCAATAGAACTAATGGTTACAACACCTATTAAAGTTGCAATCCACCATGGATCAAGCGGGTTAATGCCTACTGTAGGTGCTACCATCACCGCGAGCATTGCTGGATAAAGCCCAGCACAACCATTTTGCCCTATCGTAGTTCCAAAAGAAGCAGCAAAACTTGCAATAGACTCAGGAATTCCCAAACGACGCGTTTGCGTTTCAATACTTAACGGAATGCTGGCAGCACTTGAGCGGCTGGTGAAAGCAAAGGTTAAAACAGGCATAGTTTTTTGAAAGAAACGAACAGGATTAACCCCTACGCCAGACAAAATTAATCCATGTACAATAAACATCAAACCTAAACCAATATAAGATGCACCAACAAAGGCCCCTAGCTTGAGAATATCCTCAAGATTAGAACTTGCTACTACCTTAACCATTAACGCCATAACACCATAGGGTGTTAATGACATCACTAACCGAACAAGTTTCATGACCCATGCTTGTAAGGTATCAATAGCAATCAGTACGCGCTCACCTTTTTCAGTATCCTCTTTTAGAAGCTGTAATGCTGCCATGCCTAGAAATACCGCAAAAACTACAACACCAATAATGGCTGTTGGACTAGCCCCCGTTAGCTCAGCAAAAGGATTACGTGGAATAAACGAAACTACCATTGCTGGTAAGGTTAAATCGGTTATTTTTCCCATATAGTCAGTGTTTAGCTGACTTAGCCGTTGAGCTTCTCGCACCCCCTGTACTAATCCTTCCGCCGTTAAACCAAATAGGTTAGTAATAACAATACCTACCAATGCTGAAACTGCAGTTGTTATAAGCAGCACACTAATAGATAACGAACTAATTTTCCCGAGTGATGAGGCGTTATGTAATTTGGCTACAGCGCTGAGAATAGAGGCAAAGACAAGCGGCATAACGACCATTTGCAGCGCATTAACGTAGCCGCCAGCAACAATATTAATCCACTCAAGAGACTGCCCAATAACCGGATTATCTATCCCGTAAATCCAATGTAAACCTAGGCCAAAAACCACACCTAGCAACAGACCGGCCAATACTTTTTTTGACAAACTCCAATTCGTGCGTTGCGTTTGTAGCAATAGCCACACAAATAAAACGAATACTATGAGATTTACTACGAGGGGCAAATTCATCCCTTCTCTCCACTTGCGATGCACATTGTGCACAATAAATTCTAGAACAACTGCCTATGCTAACAATTTATCAATATTTTGCGTTATGCCATTAAGTTGTAACCTAAGAACACGGCGAAAATAGATTTCATAAAATAATAACGATTTTCATTACGGGTTTTTATTTTATAATTCGACATGGTTAGTGAACCCCCTCATTAACCTGTGAAAATTAGTATGAAAAATCTGCCAACCTCTATAAAACCCATAGTCTTAGTATTCAGTTTACTCAGCGCGGGGGCTGCATTAGCAGCGCCACAACACTTTGCTCTGACAACTAAAGACCTTAGCACCAACTTAGAGCAACTCGCTCAGCAGGCTGGTATTACGCTATCTTTTGATTATCAACTAATACAAAATATTTCAGCGCCCACTATTAAGGGCAATTACGAGCTTGCTGACTTGTTTAATCGTCTACTTGATGACAAAGGTTTAGTCGCCATCAATAAAGGAGAAAACACCTGGGTAATACAAGCCAAAACTAGCTCTGCCATTGACTTAGACAAAGCTGTCGTTTATTCCAATCAACTGGGCACTATTACTGAGAACACTGGCTCCTATACTCCCGGAACTATAGCTACAGCTACGCGTATAACGCTTACGCCTCGTCAAACGCCACAAAGCATCAGTGTTATTACTCGACAAAAGATGGATGACTTTGCCCTTACCAATATTGATAGCGTAATTAAACATACGCCAGGCGTAAGCATTCTGACTTATGATAGTGAACGCACTGAATACTATGCGCGCGGCTTCGCGATTCAAAACTTCCAATACGATGGCATCCCGATGACGCGTAACTCTGCTTACTCAGCAGGCAATACGCTAACGGATATGGCAATTTATGACCGTGTTGAAGTTTTAAAAGGCGCTAATGGCTTATTGACTGGCGTAGGCACACCTGGCGCTACCTTAAACCTTGTGCGCAAAAAACCTACTTATGAAAATCAAGGGCATATTTCTTTAGGTTTAGGCTCATGGGATACCTATCGTACAGAAATAGATCTCAGTGGACCGTTAAATAAAGAAGGAAGCATTCGCGGTCGCTTTGTTACTGCCGACCAGACAGCCCATTCTTGGCAAGATCGCTATAAAAAAGATGTTTATGTTTTTTATGGCATTATCGAAGCTGATGTAAGCGAAAATACCTTATTAACCTTGGGCGCTGATTATCAAGATAACAAACCTAAAGGTTCAACATGGGGTGGCAACCCATACTGGGATAGCCAAGGGAATTTTAATAAGCGTTCACCTAGCTTTAGTAATGCAGCAAGTTGGAGCCACTGGGAACAATACACCCGCACTGTGTTCTCCACCTTAGAACATAGGTTTAATAATGGCTGGGTGGGTAAAGTACAACTTAACCATCAAATTAATGGCTATGATGCAAAATTAGCCGCGCTATCGGGTGGCAACCCTAATCCAAGTACAGGCAAAGGCGCTAAGTTATGGTCAGGTCAATATGAGGGTAAAACAACTAGCGATGCTATAGATGCTTACCTCTCAGGCTTTACTGAGCTATTTGGGCGTGAGCACGAGTTTGTGCTTGGCGCTAGCTATGCAAAACGCCATTGGAAAAATACGGGAGAAAGTGGCCACGAATATTATCAAGGCAGAGACTTTGACTACTATAACTGGACAGGCGTTATCGAAAAGCCTGTTTGGGGGAATCGCTACCAAGATGATGTTAAAACCTATGAGCAAGGCTATTACGCTACCAGCCGCTTAAATTTCAGCGACAACTTTAAGCTTATTTTAGGCGCTCGTTTATCTAACTACAAAGAGCAAGATATGCGCACCTTTGACAAGGTGACGCCATTTATTGGCGCTGTCTATGATGTAAATGACAATTTCTCCGTCTACAGCAGCTACAGTAAAATTTTTAAACCTCAAGATGCAAAGGATATACATAATAAAACCTTGCCGCCAATGACCGGAGCAAACTACGAAGCAGGTATTAAAGCCGAGTTTTTTGAAGGTCGGCTCAATATGCAAGCCGCTTATTTTGAAATAAGACAAGATAACTATGCTCAAGAATACAGCGTTGAAAATCCTCAACGTCCTTATGCTTATGAAGCCATCAAAGGAGTAAAAACCAAAGGCTATGAAATTGAGGTATCTGGCGCATTAAGTGATAACTGGCAAATACAAGCTGGTTTTAGCTATGCGGCTCCCAAGCTTAAAGGCACAGCGATCAATACTAGTATGCCAAAAACCCAAGCAACACTTTACTCCAGTTACAACTTTGAAGGTGAGTTAAAACCGCTAACACTCGGTGCAGGTATGCGCTGGCAAAGTAAAACATGGTCGAACCGCCAAGCACCTACAGGGCAATATGACGCAAAAGGCAAAGTTATTTGGCAAGATAAACGTTTTTCTCAGAAAAATTTCTTTGTGGTAGATGCTATGGCTAGCTATCAATTAACAGATAACCTAACGCTCAGTTTAAATATTGATAATTTACTTGATGAAAAGTACTACACCATGATGGATATTTATAGTGTTTACTCATGGGGCGCTCCACGTAGTTATATGCTTACAACACGCTACAATTTCTAACGCCCAACAGACAATGCAAGGCTGATAACCACTTTAAAGCCTTGCATTGTTAATTTAAATTCAATACTCAGCACTTGCTAACGGATGCGAGACTCAAATTCTAAATGAAATACCCTACCTATTTTATTGGACACATTAGTCAGAGCTTGAGCCGACTCAAAAAAGAAAAATAGTCTGAATGAAGAATCAGCAACTGCTGCCCCCACTACTGCACCTTATGAAAATATTTCATTGCATACTTAACCCCGTGCATGAACAAGTCAAGGCTAACAGCTCATAATTGCTATTCACTCTCTATTGTTAATGACATCTCTCTATGCAAATCATTATCTTTAGATAAGCAAAATCTATTATAGAACCATAAAGATTACTTTTAAATAACTACGAAAAATAAT
>NZ_JAZDRH010000047.1:0-11403 GCF_047470865.1 Pseudomonas sp. F1_0610 | reverse complement strand
TCATGAATGGTTAGATTTAAACATCTTTGACAGCATTGAACAGGCTCAAGAACTTGCTACACAATGGCTTTGGACGTATAACAACGAACGCCCTCACACTGCTATCGGAGGAGTACCGCCAAGGCAGCTATTACAGGCAGCTTAAATTCTACAGATGAGCACTGTGGAAAATGGGGGGATTACAATATGACTTTTCATTTTCATTAAACTCTAACTCCGAAAACGAAACTGCCAAGCAAGAATTCGTTATTAAGCATAAAATATAGAAAAACTTATTCATTATGCATGCTCTGTGATTAATTTTAAGCTTGCCATTTCTTCTTCCATATTTCTATAAGGTACGAATTTATTTTGTTCAGATGCCCAGTACATTCTTTGCAACCAAACTTTTAATTTGTCATCTTCCATGGTTAAATAAATATTCTCCAAAATACCAATAGTTATGAATATTAGAACTGTCCAAGGTGTTGTAAATACTGTAACCAACCCGAACTCGCCTAACATTAAGGCAGTTCCGCAAGCGCTTTTCCCGGCGGATTTAAGATCTAAGTGCAGCACATTTGATGAATTGATGATGGCCCAGTATTACTCATCGACTGTTCTTTTTGCATAACTTCAGTCAATACCTCAATAGAACATCTGAAACTGAACCGAGGCTGTAGCTTCCATCCGAAGCACGGAGGGCTCAAATTCTGACTGCGACACCTGACCAATGTGGTAGGTATAACAGAACTTAGCCTTGATGAACGAATTAGGATCAGAATAGGCCTACTACAAGAACTGAGTCTGCGCGAAATTGCTAGGCTGCTCAGGCCTTCTCCTTATTATGGAACGTCTTCCATGTTATTTTAGACATTTTTTCTGTATTATATTTAAGCTGTTGTTTATCTTCATACTGCTCAATCTCTTGCAGCATAATAGGTTGCTTTCTAAAAGACATTGCAATTTTTCTCGAGCATCCCCAAAACAGATAAAATAAAAACAAAATCCATTTTAAGCGCTTCATTTTAAAGCAATCTCGGAGCACATATAATATAGAAAACCTAAATGTTTCACGATCAGTAATAATAGGGTAATTAATTTCCACTCCGTTTAATAACTCTGTTACAACTTCATCAGGCTGTGTCATGTACCTATTTATTGCATTCCAATAAGCTTTTACTTCTTCTATTTTTCGTGAGCATTCGCCCAGCATAAAACTACATTTAATTTTTCCGCCATTTTCCAAAATATAACCATAAATTGAGTATTGAAATGGATTATAAATATTTGTTTCTAATGTAAACAAAATATTAGTGTATTTAGCCTGAATTATTTCATTTTTATCCGAAAATATTATTTGACCTTCCGATCTTTTGAATAGTATTGTGTCGCATAAAAACTGAGTTCTATATTTTAAATAACATACAAGCCAAGGTATGAACAAACATAGTCCCATTCCAAGCTCAAGAATATGTTGAGACCAATTACTTTTATTGATAAGTATAAAAAGTATTGCAGCCAACCCTCCACAAGAAGTAACCAGTAAATAAAAAGTTCTATCAATATCTAACCCTGTACCTATTCCTTTATAAGTAGAACATATTAATTGTAAGTTATTTAAATCAGAATAAACAACATTATCATTAAATTCAAAACTTTCACAGTTTTCTATTTCACCACAAGATAAATACTTTACAACTGAATCATCATCTAATTCTTTTTTAGCTAAAAAACTCATCCTTGATACCTTTGCTTAAAGTATATTATAAAAACTATCTATTTTATCATTGCACTTTTAATTTAAAATGCATTTTATTCTGATAAACATGATATTGACTACCTCCTTGTAGATCTTAAATTTGCAATCGTTTCGCTAATTTTCGTAGATTACTTGGGTCCAGTGCTAAAGCACGCGCAGCGCTTGCCCAGTTGCCCTTATGTTCAGATAAGGCAGCACTAATAAGTTTACGTTGATAATTTTCTACAGCGTTTTTAAATGATTCTTGAGTATAGCTGTAATTAGACTCTAGGGTAGCTATTTTATTTATTGCACCATTCGGTAAGGTCAAGTCAAGATCTAACCACTGTGTCTCTATACTTAACATTTCAGTACGTGAGCCCGCTCGGCTAAATGCCTTTAATGCTGCACGACTAATAACATGCTCAAGTTCACGTACATTACCTGGCCAAGTGTAGCTCTGCAATGCTTGCTGGGCTTGCGTTGTTAAGCGTAAACAGCGCAAGCCTAAACGTGCTCTATTAATTTCTAAAAAATGCCCTGCCAATAATAGGATATCATGCGCTCTATCACGTAATGCTGGAATAGCCACTGGATAGACCGACAGCCGGTGATATAAGTCTGCACGAAAGTTGCCTGCTTTTACTTCATCACTTAACTGTCTATTTGTTGCTGTAATTAAGCGTACGTTGACATAATGCGGCTGATCTTCGCCTAGGCGTTGTACTTCACCATTTTGTAAAGCACGCAATAATTTTGCCTGTATAGATAGTGGTAGCTCTCCTATTTCGTCTAAAAATAAAGTACCATTATGGGCTGCCTCAAAACGTCCTTGACGATGGTTAACGGCCCCAGAAAAAGCCCCTTTTACATGACCAAATAATTCGCTTTCAGCAAGCGCTTCAGGTAGCGCAGCGCAGTTAACATAAATAAGTGCTTTGTCTTTACGTTGCGAATGGCTATGTAACCAGCGAGCGAAGAGTTCTTTACCTACCCCTGTTTCACCCTGTAAAAGTACGGGAAGGTCTGACTCTGCAACAACACTAAGCTCATTAAGTAAGTGCTTGATGGCGGCACTTTCGCCCAAAATACCACCTGTTGTTTCTTCCGTATGATTAATGTTTTCGCGCCAGGCTAAGCGCATGCTGGATAACTCACTTTCCAGCTTGCAGATGCGCAGTACAACCTCAATTAAAGGCTTAATTTCTTCTAATAACGTTAATACTTCAAGGCTAAAACGGGTGGGAGGTAATGCGTCTAAGGTGAGTACGCCCCAACAACGCCCTGCACAATAAAGGCTAATACCAACACAATCATGCACTGGCAAAGGCTGAGTAGGGTTTTCTTGTAATAAACCGTCATAAGGATCTGGTAGTGTACTTTCATGAGCAAACTGCACTGCTGTACTTTGTTTAAGAATTTCTGCAAGGCGTGGATGATGCTGTACCACAAAACTACGCCCTAGTACTTCATGTGGTAATCCTACTGCCGCTTTAGGACGTAGATATTCACCATCTAGTTGCAACAATACAACAGCGCTACCAGCAAACTGCGCTTGCAATAAATTCACTAAGCGCTGCATACGAACGGCTGGTTCCAGCTCTAAGGCTAAATCGGTATAAAGCTGATGATACAATGAGGTAAAATATACCATAAAGGGTAGTTCCGACCAGATAGTTGCAAGGTAGATTATACCTTTCTACTAATAGCCCCCTTGATTCTTATCACTAGGTAGATTGGCATGCTGCTTGCTTTACTTATGTAAAATAAAGCACAAGGAAACTCATATGCCCGCCCTTTTACTTGATAACTCCTTAGGATCTATAGCTACCCAAATTCCACAGGCTACTCAAATTTTCCATGCGTTGAACCTTGATTTTTGCTGTGCTGGCCATAAAAGCTTGCGCCAAGCTGCAACAGAACAAGGCTTAGATCCTGAGCAAATAGCAAGCCAGCTTGCTAACTTACAAGCAGAAGCATACTCAGCAAGTAACGATTGGAATTTAGCCTCTAATGAGCAATTAATTGAGCATATTTTGCTGCGTTATCATGCTGTACACCGAACACAATTGCCTGAGTTAATTCGTCTTGCTGAGCGTGTTGAGCAGGTACATAAAAATCGAGAGGAATGCCCTAAGCATCTAAGTCAATTGCTTACTCAAATGCTAGATGATTTAGACAAACATATGCAGAAAGAGGAAATGATTTTATTTCCGATGATTAATCGGGGACAAGGAAATAAAGCGGGTGGGCCGATTCAGGTTATGCGATTTGAACATAAACAACATGGCGAGGTGTTAGAGCAACTGAAGATGCTCACCCATGGTATGCAACCACCTGCAGATGCTTGCAGCACATGGAAAGCGTTGTATTTAGGACTTAATGAATTAAAAGTAGATTTAATGCAGCACATTCATTTAGAAAATAATCTGCTCTTTCCTAAAGCCTTAGGACTGGAGGTTTAACATGGGAAACTACAAGAAGCTCTGGTGGACACTAATAGCTGTCTTAGGTGTTACGTTTTGTGTATTAGGCTGGTTTGGACGCGAGATTTACCGCCAAGCGCCTCCGATTCCTGAAGTGGTTGTTTCAGAACAAGGGCAATCACTATTTACAGCTGAGGATATTTTAGATGGACAAACAGCATGGCAAAGCGTAGGGGGCATGCAGCTAGGTTCTGTTTGGGGGCACGGTGCTTATCAAGCACCTGACTGGACGGCAGATTGGTTGCATCGTGAGTTAACTACGTGGCTTGAACTAGCCGCTCAGGATAAATATGGGCAAGCTTACACTAAACTTGATGAGGATAACCAAGCCTTATTACGCCAACAGCTAAAGCGTGAATATCGTAAAAATCAAACGCAAGATAACCGTTTGGTATTAAGTGATAGACGTATTCAAGCAATGGAAACTACTGCGGCTTATTATGATGCGTTGTTTAGTAATGCGCCAGAAATGCAAGAAAGTCGCAAAAGCTTTGCCATGAAGGAAAATACTTTACCTGATGCCAAGCGACGTGAGCAATTGTCACGCTTTTTCTTTTGGACTGCTTGGGTAGCGGCAACAGATAGACCTGAGCAAAATGTTAGCTACACTAATAACTGGCCACATGAACCCCTAATTGATAACAAACCAAGTGCTGAAAATATTATTTGGTCATTAGTTAGTATTGTCTTGTTGCTGGCTGGTATTGGCTTTTTGGTTTGGGCTTGGGCATTCTTACGTAAAGAAGATGAGCAAGAACCAGAAGCGCCGAAACAAGACCCTATCACCCTTGTTGCGCTTACCCCTTCTCAAAAAGGCTTAGGCAAATACCTCTTGCTAATTGTTGCTTTGTTCTTATTTCAAGTATTTCTTGGTGGCGCCGTTGCTCACTATACTGTTGAAGGCCAAGATTTTTACGGTATTCCCTTATCGCAATGGTTTCCCTACTCGCTTCTACGCACTTGGCACTTACAAAGCGCATTATTTTGGATCGCTAGTGGTTTCTTGGCGATGGGACTCTTTCTAGCCCCGATTGTTAATGGCGGTAAAGATCCTAAATTCCAAAAACTCGGAGTTGATGTTCTTTTTTGGGCTTTAGTCGTGGTGGTAGCCGGCTCCTTTATTGGTAATTACCTTGCTATCGCTCAGATTATTCCTCCTGAGTTAAATTTCTGGTTAGGTCATCAAGGTTATGAATATGTTGACCTAGGCCGTCTATGGCAAATTGGTAAATTCCTAGGCATTGTATTTTGGCTTGTACTTATGTTGCGCGGCATCCTTCCTGCCTTGCGCAACCCTGGCGATAAAAATCTACTAGCCTTGCTGTCAGCTTCAGTGATTGCTATTGGCTTATTTTATGGTGCTGGTTTGTTCTATGGCGAAAGAACCCATCTTTCTGTCATGGAATACTGGCGTTGGTGGGTAGTTCATTTGTGGGTCGAAGGTTTCTTCGAAGTCTTTGCTACTACTGCACTAGCCTTTATCTTTTCAAGCATGGGACTAGTATCTAAGCGTATGGCGACTGTGGCTAGCCTAGCATCTGCCTCACTGTTTATGTTAGGCGGCGTACCTGGCACATTCCACCATATGTACTTTGCTGGCACTACCACACCTGTTATGGCTGTAGGTGCAAGTTTTAGCGCATTAGAAGTTGTTCCACTGATTCTTTTAGGCTATGAAGCTTGGGAAAATTGGCGCTTAAAAACTCGTGCGCCTTGGATGGAAAATATCAAGTGGCCTCTTATGTACTTTGTGGCCGTTGCCTTCTGGAACATGCTAGGCGCTGGTGTATTTGGCTTTATGATTAATCCACCTATTTCGCTGTATTACATACAAGGCTTAAATACTACAGCAGTACACTCACATGCAGCCCTATTTGGCGTATATGGATTTTTAGCCTTAGGCTTTACCTTGTTGGTATTGCGCTACATACGTCCCTCTATGCAATTTAATAACCGCTTAATGAAAACAGCATTCTGGTGGTTAAACGCTGGGCTGGTTCTGATGATAGCTACTAGCTTACTACCTATTGGAATTATTCAATTTCATGCCAGCGTTAGTGAGGGACTATGGTTGGCACGCAGTGAAAGCTTTATGCAGCAAGACCTTTTACAGACATTGCGGTGGGTTCGTACCTTTGGTGATGTAGTCTTTATCATTGGTGCTTTAGCCACAGCATGGCAAGTCGTCATTGGTGTATTTAAAGGTAACACAAGTATTAGCGCTAAAAATTAAGTGGAAACCTCCCTTAGTTAATCAAATGAGCTAAGGGAGGCCATAGCAACCGACCTGAAAATGGCGTGTAAAAGCATTAAAGGTACTCTGTTTCAATAGCACTTGCGGTGCATGAATAGTGTTTATTTTGTATGAAATAAGCACATAAAAATTGATGACTATCAAATTGATAATTAATTAATTTCTTATGCTTTTAATATCAACAAACCGTGAGATATAGCGATGAAAACATTTAAAGCATGCTTGCTAACTTCAGCTATAGGTTTTATGAGCTTTATGACCTTAGGTGCTCATGCGGCTGAATCCTTGCCTGTAATTAAAGCCGTATTAACACAGGCACCCAATGTTCCTCCTCCTGTCAATCGCAATTACAGCGCTAAAGTTGTGATTAACATGGAAACCATCGAAAAAGTAATGCCAATGGCCGACGGTGTAGATTATATGTACTGGACATTTGGCGGCGATGTGCCTGGACAATTTGTACGTATTCGCGAAGGTGATGAAGTGGAGTTTCACCTTTCTAATCATCCTGATTCTAAAATGCCGCATAATATTGATATGCACGCTGTGACAGGCCCTGGCGGTGGCGCAGAAGCTTCATTTACCGCACCTGGTCACACCTCAACCTTTAGCTTTAAAGCCCTCAACCCTGGCCTTTATGTTTATCACTGTGCTGTAGCACCTGTAGGCATGCATATTGCCAATGGCATGTATGGTTTAGTATTAGTTGAACCTAAAGAAGGGTTACCTAAAGTTGATCGTGAATACTATATAATGCAGGGCGATTTCTATACCCGTGGCGAATATGGCGAGCAAGGCTTTCAGCCATTTGATATGTCCAAAGCCATTAAAGAACAGCCAGACTATGTTGTGTTTAACGGCCATGTAGGCGCCATGACTGGTGAAAAATCGTTAACAGCTAATACAGGTGAAACTGTGCGCCTTTATGTTGGTAATGGCGGCCCTAACCTTGTTTCCTCATTCCATGTCATTGGTGAAATTTTCGATCGCGTTGCTGTTGAAGGCGGCAATTTAATTAACCATAACGTACAAACCACTCTAATACCTGCTGGCGGTGCCAGTATGGTTGAGTTTAAAACAGAAGTTCCTGGTAGTTTTACCATTGTTGATCACTCTATTTTCCGTGCCTTTAATAAAGGCGCTTTGGGCACTTTAAAAGTAAATGGTGCAGAAAACCCAGCTGTTTACTCTGGTAAACAACGTGACGTTGTTTACCTACCTGAAGGCTCAGCTATTCAAAGCATCTCAGCTCCACCTGCTAAAGAAGTAACAGCTGCCAACAAAGATGAGCGCGTGCGTTTAGGAAAAACACTCTACGAAGCTAACTGTATGGCTTGCCACCAAGCTAATGGTGAAGGCATACCAAGAGCCTTTCCACCACTGGCAAAATCAGACTACTTAAATGCTGACATTACACGAGGCATACGTGCTGTTACTCATGGGCTAAGCGGAAAACTCATTGTAAATGGCCAAGAGTTTAATAGCTTAATGCCAGCCGTTGCCTTAAATGATGAACAAGTAGCCAACGTACTTACCTATGTTTTAAATAACTGGGATAACAACGGCAAAGAAGTAACGCCAGAGCAAGTAAAAGTAGAACGGAGCAAACCTTAACAATGCGCCCTTTTTGGTTAATGGGGCTAACGTCACTGCTATTGCCAGCATCTGTGGTAATAGCAGCTGATAACGGCATGGTTAGCATTGAACAAGGTATTTATCGCCCTTTATATCTGTCAGAAACTAGCCCTATGACAGAAGTAGACGCTTTTAAAATTGATAAAAAACCTGTTACCAACGCGCAATACTATGCATTTGTCATCCAACATAAAGGCTGGGAAAAACAAGCTGTCAGTCCACTTTTCTCAGAAGCTAGCTATCTCAAACACTGGCAAATTATTGATCAGCAATATGTGCCAAAAATGGAGGACTTAGACAAGCCTGTTACCTATGTTTCTTGGTTTGCAGCCCAAGCCTATTGTGAAGCTCAAGGCAAGCAGCTACCCACGGTAGCACAATGGGAATATGTTGCCCAAGCTTCAGAAAGCCAAATACAAGGCAGTCAAGAAGCAGGTTATACCCAACGCATCTTAGACTGGTACGCTACTTCTGCAACTAAACCACTCGCTAACGTAGCGCAAAACCCTGCAAATTACTGGGGGTTATACGACCTTCACGGCTTAATTTGGGAATGGACCTATGACTTTAATAGCGCATTGGTTACAGGAGAATCACGATCTGACAGTAGTTTGAATCAACAAATGTTTTGCGGTTCAGGCGCTGCAGGTGCGGCTGATCCCAGTGATTATGCCGCCTTTATGCGCTATGGATTTCGCGCTAGTTTACAAGCACCTTACGCCCTAGCTCAGCTCGGCTTTCGCTGCGCTCAGTAACTTACGAAGGAAAATAGCCATGAAATTACGTCATATGTTCGCTGCTATGCCTCTATGTGTTGCAGCACTTATAGCCTCTGCTGAAGTCTTACCTGAAAACTCTATTTATCAACTGGATAACGAATGGCACACCGCCACTGAACAGCCGTTCCAACTCAAGCAATTACAAGGCAAGCGCCAAGTGGTTGCCATGATTTATACCCACTGCCATCATGCCTGTCCAGTGATTGTTCACTCAATGAAAACACTGGAGAAACAACTGACTGCAGAAGAAAAGCAAAGTATTGGTTTTACCTTAATTAGTTTTACGCCAGAAACTGATACACCTGAAGTATTACAAGCTTATGCCAAACAATTTGATTTAGGCGATAACTGGACACTGCTTCGTGGCACAGACGCCCAAGTGCGCACCTTTGCCAACGTCATTGGTATGAAATATAAAATTCAAGCGGATGGTAGTGTAGATCATGCCAGCACCCTAACCTTACTAGATAAAAACGGAGTAATCCTAGCAACATTACGTGGTGTAGAAGATGAAGTACCTACTATGTTACAAACACTACGTAAAGCACAATAAAAACAAAAGCAGCGAGTTTACCTTGAAAAACTCGCTGCTTAAATAATTTCACTGTTAACTATCCGCACATTCAAATATCGAATTGTTATATGAAAAAATCATATTAACCACTACCTCTTATATGCTTTTAACAAGCCTTGTGTATTCAGGGGACACTAATATACATGACCTCATTAAAAAATCGTCAAAGCTGGCTAAAATGAAAAGTCTATTTATTTCAACCTATATTTTTGTACAGCTTATTTCTTAGCAAGTTAGAATGAGTAGAAAACAAGCATTAAAATTAAGAATCAAAAATAATTAGACTGAATATCTTCAATACAACTAGAAATTTATATCGCTAGTATTGTAGTGCATTATTTAAAAATCAATTTTTTACAGCATAGATAACTTAGAAATATTAATATTTTAGCTATTTATAAGATAAAAAACTAGATGGTAGCGGTAAACAGCTTATTTATGTTAAAATACCTGAATACAAAATGCTTTCTGCAACGTTAAAATAAGGAAATAGATATTACTATGTACAAGAAATTCTTTTATTTTATTTTTATAGGAATCACGACAATGAATATACATTCATATGCAAAAAGCCCGCAGCGTTATGCTGACTATAATCATGCACAAATAATACTCCCTAAAGTAGATTATTCTCTAATTATGGAGAGTAGAGGAATGTTGTGTGAGCCAATTGTTAATGATGTAATCATTATTAGTAATAAAGGAGCTATAGCAGGTATTTCTCAAAGTACTTTTGGTATTAATGAATGGGTACAATCGGGAAAAAACAGGTTTGGTATAAATGTGGCTTCATGGAATTGGATTGATAGAGAGACACGAAATACATATACAGAAGAAAAGAAAAATCAGTTCCCTAGACTAGATAGTTATTGTTCTGTGGCCTTGGAAGTGACAACATTTAAACTCTATGATGATAAACCTTTCGAAAGGGTCTCTAGTATCGTTGCTAAAGTAACAGCTTCTTTAGATGAGAATGGAAAATTAGTTTTAGACGAAGAATCATATGATTATAATGATCCAATCTCTCTTTCCATTTCATTAAAAAAAGAAAAAAGTCATATTAATTCAGGATTCCGCAAAGACATCACAGGACTTTATCTATTAACTCGTGATTTTACCGCAACCAATGTGCCTGAGTGGTTATGGGTGAAAGCACCAGCTTATGATGATATCCCTAATAACCGTCAGCAGCTAGAAGAGGCTTATTTAGAGCTATGGACAACGCTAAAAAACAAGGATGGAAAAGCTTTTAAAGATTTATTAGCGATTTCTGCTTATGAAAATATGATGGGCAACCGTCTAATGGAAGTTTCTACAGAGGATGAAGAAGATTTCTTTTTACAACTCAATTATAATCAGGATTTTTTTGATAATGTAGAAGTGAAAGAATTGGATTTTTCTAGCTTTGAGCCAATACTATACGAGAATGGCCGATTGGTTACATTATCAAATAATAGTCATAGCTCCCCTATTCTACAATATAATGGTAGAGCTATTGTTCATTACTTTGCTTATATTAATGGTAAGTTTAGAGTTGTTCGATAATGGTAATCCTCCCATTAATAACTGAAATTAAAAGTAGCAGTTAAGCGGCCAGTGGTGGTTTACCTTTATTCGCTTGATGTGGTCTTTTATAATTGTAATACCACAACCACTCAGCGGCATAATCTTGCACTTATTCCAATGCGTCAAATAAATGCTTATCGAGCCAACTATAACGAATTGTACAATTATAACGTTCAACGTAAACATTCTGTTGCGGATTCTCTGGTTGAATATGTTCAATCCTAATATTGTGTTTTGCTGCATTTACTAAAACAGTTTCAGTTAGAGGCCTTCTCTTTATTAAGCTAGGATGCCTTTTATCACTCTGTTCAATTTTTATCTATGATACAAGCTTTGATACAAGAATTGAATTCGTAACATAGATTTGTATAGACAGCAGTAGAACTAAA
>NZ_JAZDRH010000046.1:0-11498 GCF_047470865.1 Pseudomonas sp. F1_0610 | reverse complement strand
ATATATTACCAGTTATTTTAGCTACTGTTAATAAAGTAAAAATATATAGACAATAGTGGCATTTTAGTATTGTATTAACACTACTGATGTCATGACGTCAGCGTATGGAGATACAATTACACAGTGAAGGTGAAAAAATGAATGCACAAGTTGAAATACCAAGCGCAAACCTTGAGCAGCTGAAGTCTAAAGCAGAATCAGCAGGCAACTTATTAAAAGCATTAGGTAATCCAGATCGTTTACTATTACTTTGCCAATTAGTAGATGGTGAGATGAATGTACGTACTCTGGAAGATCGCTTAGGAATCATGCAGCCTACGTTATCACAACAGTTAGGTGTTTTACGTCGCGAAAACCTTGTCAATACCCGCCGCGATGGTCGCCAAATTTTCTATAGCATCAAATGCCATAAAGCACTTGCTATTACTGAGTTGCTACAAGCGTTATACAGCCAAAAAAGTGTTGCATAATGCATCCAATAGTTGCTTATTGTGAGCAATAGGCAGCTACTTGATATGCGGCAAGGCCTCTCCTTCCTAAATCATTCAGTATTTATAGTACATAACATATAAATTCGATCTGATGAGGAAGGAGTGTCAAGATGCATAAGCTATCCGTGCTTGCTCTGGGCATGCTAATTAGCACAGGTGCACTGGCTAATACAGTAAAGTCTGAGCCAATTACTCCAATTGAGCCAGCCGTTGTAGAAAACGAAGCAAAGGTTGAATTAGGTAAAAAGCTTTTCTTTGACCCACGCTTATCAAAGTCAGGCTTTATCTCGTGTAACTCATGCCACAACCTCAGCATGGGAGGCAGTGACAACCTGCCTAGTTCAATTGGTGACCGCTGGCAGCAAGGGCCAATTAACTCGCCTACTGTTTTAAACTCAAGCTTAAACTTTGTGCAGTTTTGGGACGGCCGCGCTGCTGACCTTAAAGAACAAGCGGGTGGACCTATTGCAAACCCTATGGAAATGGGCTTTACCCATGATCTTGCGGTTGATGTAGTGGCTTCTATCCCAGACTATGCAAAAACCTTTGAAGCTATTTACGGCAAGAAAAAAGTAGATATTGACCAAATTACAGATGCTATTGCTGAGTTTGAGAAAACGTTGGTAACACCTAACTCACGTTTTGACCTTTGGTTAAAAGGTGATGATAAGGCTATTACAAAGCAAGAATTAGAAGGTTATGAGCTATTTAAAAGTGTAGGTTGTGTGGCTTGTCATAATGGACCTGCAGTGGGTGGTACTTCTTTTCAAAAAATGGGTGTAGTGGCTAAATATGAAACAGTGAATCCGGCTGAAGGGCGTGGTGGCCTAACAGGTAAGGATGCTGAACGTTTTATGTTTAAAGTACCAACATTACGTAACGTAGAACTCACCTATCCTTACTTCCATGATGGTGCTTATTGGCAGTTAGAAGAGGCCGTTGATGTCATGGCGCGTTTACAGCTAGGACGCCAACTAAAAGAAGATGAGAATGCAAAAATTGTTGCTTTCTTAAAAACGTTAACAGGTGAGCAACCACAAATGCAGTTGCCTATTTTACCACCGTCAACGAAGGCTACAAAAATTCCGCAGCCGTTTGATAAGTAATAGAAAGGCAGCTTAGCTGCCTTTTTTAATGTGCGTGATACAACACATATTCTGCTTCTGTTGGCAAAGGTACTTCCCATTTATTGAACATGCTAATGAGCTTGCTATTACTTAAGCTAGTATCACGCAGATGGTTGCGTTTAAGCAGTACAGATTCAGCTTGTTCTAAATGCACTAGGGTTACCGTGGCGTGGTAAGCTAAAAGCGTATTTAACGTACGCTGGCGAACTTCCTCAGTAAGGTGGGTGGCATTCCAAATAAAATCCTGCTTTTGTGCCAGCCAAACTTTAACCTGGCTTTGTACCAAGTGAGCCACAGCACCTTCGTTTTTACCGTAAACTAAACCTAGTTTTTTTCGCGCATCATCATAAGAGGCAACAGGTAAATCAGGATAGTGTTGCGCTACCCAAGTGTTTTTACCTGTGGCCGGTAAACCGCTTAGCATAATCACATTTGAGCCTGTTTGGCTTGGATGTAAGCGAAACTCAGGCTGTATGTTGGCGCCATTAAAATACTGGAAAGCACTGTAGTTATCAGCGAAAGTAGCAGCTTTGTTGTAGCAATCTAACTCTTGAGCTAATAGGCCAAACAGCTCAATATCTTGCAGAACATTTTGTTTGCCCGCATAAATACGTCCTTGCATATCTGCTTTTGCTAAGCAACAAAGTTGCCAGACTGGAAAGCAATGTGAGAATTTTCGTAAAAGAAACTCGGGTGTTTGTTTCTGTTTGGCTTCAAGAGCAAAAAACGGCACTTGATGTACCTGAATTAAGCGACAAATAGATTCACGCAGCTGAAAGTCAAGCTGATGACGCCATAGAATAATACGAGCATCAATTGCACCACGCCGAGAATGACCAGGTTGGCGAATAGTACCGTGTTCATCACGTACTGTAGTGCTTGGCTTGGCGATATCATGTAGCAAAGCGCTTAGACATAAAGCAAAACGTTCGTCATCTGTCGCCTGTTGATAAGTACTATCATCTAGCAAGGCTCGCACCACCATTTTAGTGTGTGTCCATACATCTCCTTCACCATGAAATTCAGGTGCTTGAGGTGTTGTGGCTAATGCATTGAGTTGAGGTATAACCTCTAGCCAGTGCTCTAAATTGCCATTTTTTTCGGTTTCTTGCCAAGCAGATAGAAGTTGTTTACTCATCATCCAACTCCTTTGCTAATTGTTGCCATGTGAGTTGTGTACAGGCGCTGTAGATATCCACACGCGAATCAAGTTGGTTAGCGATATAAGGTTGTTTTAGATGATGTTCTCCCGCCTCTAATAGGGTTTGAACAAAATCATGGCGTACCCATTTAAAACGATCCACAGTTTGAGTGTCAGTTTCTACTTTTATATACAGACCTTCCATTAAGTCAGAACTATCACATTGGCGCCAAGCTTTAGTCAAATCAAGCTTTTGTTCACGAATTGTCTGCTCAAAAGCTGCTTTCCAGTATTTGGATTTGGCTAATGAGGGTGTGATTAAGGCAAGCAGCTGTTTGAGCGTGCGCGGAGCTGTCCCTTGATATAAAACAGGAACAGATAGCACAGGCCCTTGATCAAGTAGTTGTTGTCTTTGGGCTGTGGATAAAAATAGGCATTGCTCTCTATCCCAGATATCAAACTCGCAAAAAAAGTGTGGAAGTTTGTCATAAAATACAGAGTGTTTTTTATGCAACCATTCACCATACATGACATAGCGACTAGATAAGCGTTGATAGAGCCATTGCTCATGTACCATAGCCCACTGCTTAAGCAAATTAAATTGGCGCTCGCTGCCGCCACCTGTTAAATAGTGACCGCGTGATTGCAAGTGCAGTTGGCCATTGAGGCTAAAACTAATAGCACAGTTGGCACCGTCTAACTTTTCCTCTACAACGATGTAACTATTTTGCAAGGCAGTATAAGGCGTTTGCTCATGGTCGAAGTCGCCTTGTTGCAAGCGTGAGCTTTCAATATGCGCAGTGCGCGGGTATTTAATTAAATCTTGAGTATTCATTGTCTTGTTCTTTTATTAGGACGACAACGAATCGATATCTAAACGAACTACTGGGCTAAACAGTAGAGGGAGAGGATGCTAGAGCCGATGTTGTGTCAATTAATAGTTATTCATAGATATTGAAAAGGTTGAGTAATGAGATTGCTGCGCATCTTGATAAGTTTTAGCTATAAAGTCAAGGCGGGTACTGAAATAGAATACAGAGGTATAGTAAGGCAATGCCTAAGAGATAAAACTTAGGCATTGTGAGAATGTATTTAAGACGCTAACTCGCCAGCATATAATGTGATAGCACTATCTTTAAATGTATAAAGATGCGTACTTAATGCATAAGGCAGCTCAGCTGCTTTTGTATTGGCAAAATTTTTAAGTTCTTTTATTTGCTCAGGTTTTGCTGAATCAGCAATCACAAATAAAGCACGTGAGAAAATACCTAAAACAGGCTCACCCTCAAGTTCTAGGGATTCCAATAAATTATCGGTCACTAAGGCTAATGATGAATCGTAGTCGTTATCTAGCTCTAGGCGAATGCCTATCTCAGTCACACCACCTTGTAGGCGTATGTTGTGGACTCGCTGATTAAAGTTTTCCATTGCTTGGACGAATAAGTCGTCAAAGCTTTGGGTTTGGTCTTCATCATCCATTAAAAAACGCATTTGTGATTCCGAGTCTAGTGCAAAGACTAAAATTAAATCGCCTGCAATGGGCTTGAAGACAGGAGCAGTTCCTTTGGATAGCTGGGTCATTTGATCGAGCCAGTCTAAATTTTTAATGCAAGGTAATAGTGTTTCTTCGGTTAGTTGCTCTGCATTATCGCTGGTGGAGCGATTTATCATGTTAGGTAAACTTTTTAAAAGTTGCTCTACATATTGCTCATAGGCTTCTTTATCCTTGGTTTGGTAAGTCGCATATAGGTTATCTGGAAACATACTGCCAATATGTTCACCGTCTTTTGTTATTTCAATGGCAATTTCGCTGTCATCGTCTGCATTAATAACCAGCGCCTTAAGGTGTGGAAAGCGTTCTAAAATGCGTTGTTGCAGTTGTTCAGTGATTTCGCGTTTGCTGGCGGTTACTTGCTTTGTGTTACGTCCAAAAAGAGAGGATAAAAATCCCATGTTATTTCCTTATAAAAGAGTGATATATGCTAGTTAGTTTGACCTAATTCCTATTTAGATGATAGCTATTTAAGTCAAAATGATCAGCTCTTTGTGACTATTATAGGTATATAAGTTTTTAGACAATGGGTGTAAGTTTTCTAAAAATAATCCATTTAAGTGTTCGCGCAGTTGCGCCACAGATTCTGGGTTTGCACTGTCTGCTAATAACAATTGATCACGCGCAGGTAGCGCTAAAACAGGTAGGCCTTGTAGTTTAATTTGGTTTTGCCACAGATGAGGCAGTATTGCTAAGCAGTTATCATGCAAGCTGTCTAAACGAAGCTGATAACAGGCTCCTTGGTGGGATATTTCTAAGGGTATTTCAAGTAACTGTAAGTTTTCAAAGGCTAAGTTATATAAATTATCTAGTGTGTTTTCTGGACTATGCTCAGCTAATTCTTGGTAGTTAACATAACTGAGTTGATGCTGGCAGGTAAGGGTAAAGGTCACTAGTAAATCACCTGCTAACGGCATGTAAGCAGGTTGTTGGTAATTAAGACTGTACTCACTAAGCCAGGCAGTATTTTGAATAACTGGCAGCAGCAACTCATTCTCAATTGGTGTATCTGCACAAGGTAATGAATTATGAACGTTATTAACTAACTCATTTAAGTACTCAGCAAAAGTACTCGCATTTTGGCTTTTATAGAATGCATAGAGCTGCGCTGGATAGAGTACACCAATATGTTGATCAGACTGACGAATATCAATTTTTAAAGGTACTTGAATATTGCCAGTTTGTTGCAGATCTATTGTTAAGTCGGGGTAAGCGATTTTTAACTGCTTGGTTAAATCGCGGGCAATTTGTACTTCTGTTAGTCGTCTTTTGCTTAACCCCCAATGAGTTAATAAGTGCATAGCTATTCTATAAAGAGTGAGTTGGGTAAGTTCAGTCTAGAACAGCTATAGAGGTTGCCAAGTTTACTTATGAAGCTTTGTTAGCTAGATAGCTTTTTTCTTCAAGAAAAGATTAAAAGTTTGAAGTATTTGGCGTTGTTAAACGACTGCTTATACAAAAACACGCAGCCGCTGCTGCGTGTTTAAAATGCCCTATAAACCAAGAAATTTAAAGGCGGAGGTTGGTTGAAACTGATCGGAAACCTCACCTGAAAAAATATTCTTCTGGTTCTCACCTAAGTCGAGCTTCATAACCTGGCCTGTTTTGTCAGAAAAATCTACCTGTTTAAGATCAATCCAAAATACATTAGGTGTATAGGCCGACTCAAAAAAGTAACGCTGATTTTTATGATCAAAAACGGTTCTCCAGCGAGTAGATGAAATATTAGGTTGTCCCGGAGTTGTAATGCCATAGGGCACAGAAACATTGCGAATAACACTAAATACCCCAGCTAGTGCTGAACGATCGTCTGTTTTTTGAGGAATAGCATTAATATAAAAAGAGGCGCGTGCAAAACGGTCAGCGGCTCTATTAGTGCCAGGTAACAGAGACAGTCCACCAATTTCTTGCCAATACTGATTTAACGCTAGCTGGCGATCAAAGGTGGGGGAGTTCGTCATTACTTGGTAACTGCGGTTATGATGGATAACCTGCTTACCATTGATATATTCAATAATAGCACTATCACCAGTGCTATCTGAAAGTGATAAATGCAAGGTGGTCAAGCGTTGTTCGCCAGGAACATTAGCTGTAACTATTGTAAAAGGTTCTTTTTGCAGCGTTTTTACAGCCTCCTCAACGGTTGCAAAGCTATCTAATGCGTATTGGGCCCATGCAGCTAAGGTGAGTCCAGGTTTTGAGCTTTTTGAAAAATCAGGATATTGGGACTCTGCAAGCCAAAGAACATTAGCCATCAAGCCTTTTTCGTTAACACCATCAGTGGTTGAAATGTCATAACCAGAAGCAATAACGCTACCGTATTTGGATGTCCACTTAATAGAGTTTGGACCTGTCTCACCTGAGCGTTTAATACCACGTGGAAAAACCCATAAGTTAGTGCCAACATCGCGTTTCCAGTCCATGGATCGCGCCGTAATAATATTATTATCTTGGCCAAGATAAACAACACGGGTGCAAGCTTGAGCGATCATACTGCTGAGCAAAGCACCTGTTAATATAGGTATAACAGCAAGCTTTTTGAGAGAAAGAGGCATGGCTAGCTCCTTAAAAACGAACAGTTAGGCCAACAACTGGGCCTGATTGTTCAATGTCATATTTAAAGGTGTTTCCTGTAAAATCGTGGCTACGGTAGTCCTGTTTTAGGTAGCGATAGCCAAAACGTAATGTGGTAGGGAATTGTCCAAGATAGGTGCGATATCCTAAATAACCTTGCAAGTTGCGAGTTTTGCGCCGGCTACTAAATTCAGCAAAGTCCATTAGTCCTGAGAAATTCCAGCGCTCATTTAGGTCAATAGAAACGCGAGCACCAACAAAAGGTGAGCTCCAGCGCGCCGTTTTACTCAGATGGTATTGAAATTGTGGTACATAGATTTTAGCGTTTAAGTAATTCCAGCGCATACCTATTATAGGATCTAGAGTTAAATGGCGAGGTTCGCCAAAGACGGTATTGCCATCTAGTTGTTTTTCGTAGACACGATAGAAACCACCTAAAGCGTAGCTGCTTTGTTCAATGCTATTTTTAACCTTTAAGCCTTTTACATGGAATTTATCACTAGTATCAACACTGACTACGTCAATATAAGCACCAAATTGACGGTTGGTAACTTCGATGTTGCCCATAAATACAGAGTCAACATTTTTTGCTACATCATGAAAGGGAATATTGATTGTCTGCTTAAATCCTGCAATGCCCACATCACCTTTTACTTTTGCACCCCAAACAAAAGGGCTAACTAGCACTAACCAGTCACGATCAGTAGTTGAGTTTTCAGCATAAGCAGTCAACATTATAGAACTGCTCAAAACTGTAACTACGGCTAGAGCCAAAGGCTTCATATAAGGACTTCCTTATGCGATTAACAAATTTTGATTATTCCTTAAGTGAGTGCAGATGTCAGGTTTTTTTTATGTGATTTTATGAATAAAATACATTTTATTTAATTATTGCTAGGCTGTTCGTATCTTGAGGCTTCGTCTGCCAGCTAGAGGGTCCTAGTAAATACTATGTGTTCTACTGAATTTTTAATAATATTATTCTAATAGTGACGAATAACCAAAAATACTAAAATGATTAAAAATTGCCCCGTTAATTTTCTAAATAATAAGCAGACATATATGCTACTCCAGAAGGTAAAACGTAAATAGCATTGTGAGACTTCATCCTAGATAGCGAAATGGCTTTTATGAGCAGGAAATATAATAGGTAAACTGCCTGCTATTTGTTGAGGAGAATAGCAATCTGGCAGCATGGCAATGACCACTTCAAACAGCTCCGCATTATGCATTAACTTAGGTTTAGGCCGACAGTTCAGCGGGTGTGCTTGTGCGCTGAACCGACGGTGTAGTTTCCATCAAAAGTGCTATTGTGGCGTACCTCGCGGCTGATGGCTGAAGGAGATAGCGTGATTGTTTGGTCATGGCACGCAGTCTCCGTTCTTGTAATAGGTCTATGTTGTCCTTAATACGATGATCAGGCTAAGTTCATGTTGAATCTTATCGGATTGGTCAGGTGTTGCAGTCAGAATTGGAGCCTGCCGCTTATAAGAATAATTGGATTGTAGTGCTAGATAGGCTAGAGCGAGTTATTCACTGTGGGGAGCATAGTGCATTCAGTTAAACTCAATTGATTTTAAGCTTAATCTTAGATGTTTGTGTAAGCTATGTACGGTAGGTATACGAATGGATAGCTATAGCTGATTAATAAAGCAGCTAATGCATATAGTTTAAATTGGCCTTACAATAATCAGCTTGTGCATAGAGATGTAGGGCCAGTATAAGATTATTGTTTTATTTATAATGATAATCTATTTAAAGTTGATTGGCTAATATAATAATGCGATTTCAAACTTGGCCCGTTATAGGCTAACGGGCCAAAAAGCCGAGCAGGATTATTTAGGTATCGAATTAGGCAAGAAGGCTTGACTAAAATTGATAGCGAATACCTAGGTTTAAAGAATAAGGCATGCTTACATCTTTGCCCTGCATATGATTAACTTCACCATAGGCGCTAAATTTAGTACTAAACTGTGCATTTGCGCCTATCCCCACTTTAACAGCGGATCCTGACATATCATTGCTAAATCTGTGCTGGTTATCAAAGTCTACTTTATTGCTGTCAATCCATTCATGATTAACAGCTAATTTAACATAGGGCTGCAATTGCATTTGATTGATAGTTAAATCATAGCCTAGCAAGCTGCCTACTTCGGTTTTTAAGCTGCGGGCACTACCAACCTTAGCTTTTAATCCATTATCTAAGTGATAGCTTTTATTACCTGCATAAAAACCTGAAACTAATCCATAAGGCGCAGCAAACAAGGCACCATTACGGTATTTTTTGCCTAATTCAAAGGAGGCTCCTAGGCCTGAGAGGTTATACTTGCCAGAAGCTTTAGTACCTTGGCTAGTGCGTGCATTTGTATTGTGCTTAAAGTAGTTGTACTTAATAACGCTGTCAGTATACCAGCCATTATCTGCAAAAAAACTGGCATAGGCGGCTAAGGTGTAGCTGTCTACATCACCGTTGCCTCCACGTCTAAAGTCAATATCGGAGCGAGAATAGCCCGCCATTGCGCCTAAATGCCAAGTGCCATTGTTTTGTGTGATGGCATGATCACCCCCAACAACAAAACCATTCATATCTTGCTTGTAAGCAGCACCTGACTCCTTATCAACTTTGTAACGGCTGGAAATTACTCTACCCCAAGCCCCTCCCTTATGATTATTATCTAGCTCGCCTAAGCGTTGGCGCAAGGTAGTTAATTCAGCATCCCAAATGCTTGGAGTTACGTTGGCCATGGCCATTACAGCGTCAGCAGTAGGAGTGGGAAGGTTGCTTTGCTGGGTAGTTAAGTACCACTTTTCAAGGTTGTCATTGGTGTCTGTTTCGTGTTGCAACAGGTATTCAAGCATATAGGCGCCATGGTCCACATAGCGACTATTTTCATTCAATTTAAAGCTGCTAGCGAGCGATTGATCTGCAGCACTAATAAGGTGTAACCGCTGGTTGCTTATGCCTGAACCCTGATCTTTAATGGCAATAGTAAACTGCTCATTATTAAGCACATTATGTACATCTAAAAAATCACCCTGGTTAGTCTGGATATTGGTGTTCATTACAATATCGCCCTGTCCTGATAAGTCATCAATCAAGGCAACACTGAAAACATTGGTATTATTATCAAAATGAAGTTGGCCATTCTTCATTTTAAGCTGACCAATACCTAACATGGCTTTGTTGGTATTTGTAGTATTTAGAATATGTAACTGCGCACTTTCACTGCCTAGGTAAATACTTTCAGCGCTATTGCCTAAGGTGCTATATTGATCACCAGCTTCCATTAGTACAGTGCCGTGGTTCGCATTAATTAAACCTTTTGCTAAGCCACCATATTCTATAGAGGTCGTTCCGTCATTAAATAAAGTAGTATTTTTTAGCATACCGCCATTTTTAATAATTTGCCGACCGCCATTAATGAATGTTTCTTCAGCTAATCCATTTTTCTCTACTAACTGTATTCCTGAATTTTGAATAGTACTATTAATTGCGGTTGGGCTCTCCCCATGATAGTAGTAATAGTCATTCGGATCTGTAACTTCATTCCACTCACGTTCTATAGGATCCCATAGTCCACCGCGATTACTAATAATTTGTAAGCCACTAATCTCAGTGTTAGTTACTTGACCACTACGTACACGTTGGGTGCCGCCTAGATAAATTTTTGTTTGGTCAGCAGCTATGCCTTGGTTGTCATCATAGGTATCTTGATAACCACCGTTATAGATATAGGTGTAGTTAGCTCTACCACTAACATGTTGATACCCGCCGTCAATAATATGAGTGTTAAGTGCAGATCCTTCATAGATAATTTGCTGACCGCCATCCATGATACGGGTATCTTTTACTGCAGCAGAGGAGCTGCCATTAAGTTCTTGAAGTCCGCCAATAATAGTAGTGGCTTGAGCATAGGAATTACCCCCCAAAGTTTGTCGCCCACCACTGGAAATGAGTGTGTTATAGGATTGGCTGTTACTGCGTAAAGAAAAGTTACCACCTCGTTCCACTGTGACATCATAAGCAATAGCACCACTGTTTATTATCAGAAAGCCCGTGTTGGACACTCTGATATTAGTAGCAGAGTCGGTTGAACCACTTTGAAAAGGATCGCCAATCGTTATTTGTGCGGTAAGAATAGTGCTATTAAATAGATGACTATTATTCCGAAGCATGAGTTGACCTGGACCGCTATTTGGTCTTTGAATAGTGAAATTGTTTAAATAATAATTTCCTGATAAGTCAACATTACCGGAATCTTGCCACTGATCGTTAAAAAAGCTGCTAGCATCATTGTAGGCGCTGTCGTTAATAATATTATCTGGATTCGGCGTTATTTTTTCTGGTGTAAAAGCGTCAGGAAAAATCGGGGATGCATTAGCAAGATGTGAAAAAATTAAAATACTTTGAATAGCTAACGCCAAAGTACCTAACTTATAATTTACAGAGGACATTTAACACCTTTGTAGTTGAGACTTTAATACTAAAATTATACGCATTTTTTGAAATCACATTTTGCTATCGACGCTTTAGTGTTATCTATATCACATATAAATTTGGATGGAATTGTTATTTTCAGGTGCTTTATTTGTAAAATTTATTATATATCTAC
>NZ_JAZDRH010000045.1:0-13029 GCF_047470865.1 Pseudomonas sp. F1_0610 | reverse complement strand
TAATACCATGCTCACGGCATAGCTCAGGGACTGGAACTCCAGCCTCATTTTGTTTGAGAATTGCCATAATCTGGCTCTCAGTGAATTTTGATTTACGCATAGAAAACTCCTTGAGTTTATATTAATGGAATTTTCTACAAATAGCCTCTGTGGTTTTGAGGGGGGATTACACCGCCAACCAAGCAGCAGATCATGTGCAGCCGCTCATTTAGCAGCAGAATTGCAACCCTTGGGCAAGATGAGCGAGGCTATAGCGCAGTACACAGCGCGCGCTGCTGCAGCTGTCAATGGCCATGACTCTGATCCAGTCCGCCAAACTCAACGGGCACGATCCGTATGGCTATTTAAAAGATATTCTGATGAGACTGCCGACTACGCCGCGAGGTCATGACCAGACATCTAGGAAGATGCAAAGCTTGAAAAACAGGCGAAAGTCGCGAAAAGTGCCCGAGAAAAAGACCAAAAAGTGAAAAAAAATTGTGAAGAATATTTTCAACGTATGGCGATTTGCAGATCAGTGGCCAAGGGCTAAAATCACTTGTAACCCTTGATTAATGTAGGTTGTAAAGTTATGTAGATTAGAGTCATATGCGATGGCTACGCACTCATAACCCGAAGGTCGTCAGTTCAAATCTGGCTCCCGCAACCAGATTTATCATTAAAGCCTCAAGCATGTATTTGTTTGAGGCTTTTTTGTTTCTGCCTGCTTTGTAGGCAGCACTGTAGGCTTTATTCTAATTGTTTACTCATACCAGAACCTTAAACTAACAGCACCTTCTCGCCTAAGTACACTACCCACCTCTAGCGATTTGATCCTCCAACTCTTTGAGCGCCTTACCATTTTCAGCGCACCAACTTTGCGGGCCACTTCTTGAGGAACCAGCAATAAATGAGGCAGCGTAACTAGATGAGCTCATAAGAATATCTTCAGTTAGGCGAAGATGGTTTTCCTCAGTGAGCAAACGACCATCAGCAATTAGCTGTTCTTTTAATTTCACAAGCCTGTCACTAAGGCTGAGGTTGTTTTTGGCAGTCATAGTAGAATTCTTTTTTAACACAAACCCTTCGTCAGTTTGAACGCCCCTAGCACTGAATCCTCGACCATTAAAGAAAAGCTCTCGACCTGTTAAGGTTTCAGAGATAACTACGCCAGTATCTATTAGTTGAGCACAAGACGGCTTAATCAACGGCTCTAATATCGGATACCCAAGCACACCCAAAAATAAACGAATATCCTCCAACAATTCATCCATCGACTCATATTCAGCGCGAGATAAACTTGACTGCTTAGGTGTATTTCCATTTTTTAGCGCGTATCTAGCTGCATTTTTAGCACGCGACTCAAGCTTTGCTTCAAGGTATTTAATGTGGGACTTGCTAAGATTGTCATCTTTACTGGAGAAAATAACGACTTCATTCCAAAAATCTTTTTCGCGATCATGCGAAAGCAATCGATCAGCAACGTTCTCTGACTCGCCAATGTAAGCTAAAGGCTTGGAATCACCTAACCTCGCCTCAAATAGAAAATAAACGCCTGGCTTAGCTGTTTCTGGCCACTCTTTAAGTTCATCTAAACGACTTCTAGGGCAAGCAATGGCCTGTCCTGTTCTATTAATGATTTCCGCATGCCTAAGGCCTGTCACCCTAGCGTCAGGTAAGAAGATACGAATAGATTTTCCGTATTGTTTCAAGTCTAGCCTCTAATTACTTAACCTATTTAAATACTGAGCGATATTGCGTTTAAATGCTTTAGGCAATTCAATTTCTATCTATGCCTATAAAAAGCTATTTAATATTCTTTATTGTCGAACTTGTGGCTCAACCTCAAGCTGCCCCTGATAACTAATAATCTCACCTAACAATGGCATGCTAACTTGCACAAGAAAGTGAAAAAGCTCGTTTTCTTGCCATTCTTTTCCACTAATTTTCAGGCCGCACCACGTTAGAGGTAAGCCAAGGCAACGGATTTTCTGTAAGTGCAGTTGCAAGCTGTTATCTAACACGCAAACCCGAAAGAAGAAGGTTAACGGCCCTACTTTTTCCGCGAGTAAATCGCCTTGCTGCCATTGTTTTGAAACAAACAATTGCTGATCAAAATAACGCTGCCATATTTCAACCTGTACTGTTTGTTCAAACTGCACGCGCAAAGGAACTTGCTCGCCTGCCTTGGGTAGTGAAACTATTTTCACCATCAGTTTAGCTAGTGGGTGCTTACCCACTTCAACGCGCGAAATGCCTTGATAAGCTTTAGGCGCGTTTAATAGATGCAACGCTTGCAGGGTTTGTGGCAGTTGTTCATAACTGTCGCCCAGCAAGCGTTGATAAAGTGATTTATTGTTTAGCATGCCGATAAGCCGCCCACAAAATCATGGCGAAAGGAATAATCCAAATAAGGTCATTGGTTAAAATGGTAATGCCCGCTTTGAGCGTAAATGTACCTTCCATCAGCCCATAAGCAAAACCAATAGGCCCAAGAATGCGCCCTAGTAGCCCTGCAAAAACAATCGGCCAATGCCGAATAGGGTTATGCCCAGCAGCTAAATAGGCGGCACCAAATACCGCTATCATCATGCCAATACATTGAAACAATGCAGGATATTTAGGCACTTCCATTCCTGCCAATAAAAACAGCTCATTAGGAAACAACGCCACTATAGTTCCCCATGTGATGTTATAAACACCTGCCAAATACAGTACTGCGCACATCCAAGGTTTACTGGTCATTTACTTTCCTAATAACTGTTTTAATGCGGCCTCTAGCGAGGCATATTGAAATTGATAACCAGATGCTAAGGCTTTTTCTGGAATAACATGTTGCCCTTTTAGCAACAATTCTTCTGCCATTTCACCCAGCAAGATTTTCATATTGGCTTCTGGAATACTAAGTTTACTTGGACGTTTTAATACCTTGCCCAACACACGGCTAAACTCAGCGTTATTAACAGGGGTTGGTGCAGTGGCATTAATAGCTCCTTGAATACTTGGCTGATTAATAATGTGCGCGATCAAGCCCAAGAAATCATGCATATGAATCCAAGACATCCATTGTTGACCTGCCCCAAACGTACCTCCAGCAAATAAATCAAAAGGCACTAGCAACTCAGGTAAAGCACCGCCATCTAGCCCTAAGACTACGCCCGTACGCAACGTCACTACACGTACACCGTATTGCTCTGCGCTCAGCGCTAACTGCTCCCATTGGGCACAAAGTTGATGCGGAAAACTGTTATCCGCTGCATTCGTATTTTCAGTAAAAATTTGCTCTGGGCTTGTGCCGTAATAACCAATTGCCGAACCACTAAGAAAGAGCGACGGCTTTTGTTCGCTACGTTGAATAAAATCGACTAAGGCCTGAGTGATGTTTAAGCGGCTATTGAGCAATAAGGCTTTACGCTTTTTGTTCCAGCGCTTACCTGAAATAGGTTCGCCCGCCAAATTAATAATGACGTCAAACGCTGTATTTAAGCTATCTAGCTGGTTAACTAAGGTAAAACGTCCTGTTAATTGCCCTGCGGTTTTTTCATTATTGCGGCAGAAAATGGTTACCTCATGCCCTGCATTAATTAAAGCTTGGCAGAGTTTTTTACCAATAAAGCCACTGCCGCCCGTAATTAAAAAGCGTTGCTGGGGAACATCTAATACCAGCTCAGGCAAGCTTTGTTTTTTTGAGCGCATAGCGCTGGATAAATCACGTAATGTCCACAGCAAAACCCCTAGCGCATAAAGGCTGGCAATCCAAGATAAAAATCCATGATTAACACCCACAAAAGCGCTTGGCTGTTGCAGCCATGCATACCACTGCGGCGCCATTACCGCTAAAACCATACCGTAATTGAGCGTTAAAATAGTATGTGTTATGCGTTCTGTGGCTGGCAGCTTACGGGTTTTATCTTCAACCACAAAATCCCACAGGGTTAACCCCAATTCAAGACAGAAAATTAAGCCAAACCAATACGCATAAGCGCCATGCCACTCAACCCACGCCAAAGAAATAAAGATGACAAAGTAGAAAAAATTACGAATACCATGAATCAACAACTCTTTTCTGGCGCTTTCTTTCCAGGGTAATTTTTCAGTAAATTCATGGTGATAGAGCGTATCAAAAGCGCCCAATAAGCCTTGAATAGCCACCAAGATTAAAACGACTTCCATAGTGCCTCTCCTAAACGCTTGAATGGCAGATTTAATAATTCTTCAATTAGATAACTCAGCGATTCTATATCATCTTGTTTAATTTACTTTTGGGCAAGAACAGATTCGATAATGGCACAGCTTACTAGCACTTTAGTGAGCACTTAGCCAAGACTACTTGATAATTATCATTGCTGCTAAGGCGACTCTTTCACTACTCTAGTGCAACTGATTATCACTCAAGAGCGGTATTGTTATGTCGAGGCTAATGCGCTTGTGCGCTGGTGTGGTAGGTCTTTTGTTAAGCGGTCTATTGCAGGCAACACCCGCTACAGAAAAATTAATTCTAGCAGGACCTATGGCTGGGGTTTCTTATGCTTTGGTGCATTTAGTTGAAAGTGGCGAATTGCAAAAGCGCAATTTAGCCAATGATGTAGAGCTTATTATTTGGAAAGACCCTGACCAACTACGGGCATTAACCTTAAAAGGCAAAGCAGATTTTATTGCTGTGCCTAGCAATGTCGCGGCTAATTTATATAACCGTGGCGTGCCATTACAGCTACTAAATATCTCGCAATGGGGCGTGTTATGGGTGGTTTCTCGCGAGCCTAACCTTAGCAGTTTGGTCGATTTAAAAGGCAAAGCTATTGCTATTCCATTTCGCGCCGACATGCCAGATATTGTGTTTACTCACCTTGCGCAACAACAAGGGCTGAATCCTAAGCAAGATTTCCAGCTGACCTATACCGCCACCCCTATGGATGCTTTACAACTCGTGCTAATGGGCAAATTAGACAGTGCTTTATTAGCTGAGCCTGCTGTGTCTATGGCGTTATTGAAAAGCCAAAGCCTGCCGGCCTCTTTAGTGGCTGCGCCGCTTAAACGCAGCCTTGACTTGCAACAGGAATGGGGCAAGCTCATGAATACGCCAGCGCGCATCCCTCAAGCGGGTATTGCTGTTTTAGGTGATAAACGCAGCGATACCAAATTAGTCGCCGCCTTTGAACAAGCCTATGCTCAAGCTAACCAGTGGTGTTATGAAAATGCGCCAGCCTGTGCCAAAGAAGTGGTTAAGCATATTCCCATGCTAACGGAACAAGCTGTGGTGGACTCCTTAGCGGCACAAACAAGCTATTATGCAACAGCGGCTGAAGCTAAAGCCGAAATTGAAAGCTTCTTTCATGTGCTGTTAGAACAACAACCAGCGGCGGTGGGCAATAAGCTGCCTGCTGCTGACTTTTACGCACCGAGCCATTAACCATGCGCCTAGCGTTAAAATGGCTAACTAACAGCTTAAGTTATCTCTGGAGCGGCTGGGGTGCGCTCACTAGCTTGCTGTTTTTCTTCGCTGCTTGGGAAATGGCGGCGCAATACTATGGCGAACTTATTTTACCTAGCCCACTGGTTGTTTTACAGCAACTAAGTCAGCTAATAGCGGCTGGCGTGGCATTGCCTGAATTATGGATTTCTGCACAGCGGGCACTGATAGGCTTGGCGCTGGCGTTGTTAGTAGGCAGCGTCCTTGGCTTGCTGGCGGGGTTTTCTTTAACCTCATCTATGCTGGCTCGCCCGTTAATTACGCTGTTACTGGGCATGCCACCTATTGCATGGTTAACCCTTGCCATGTTGTGGTTTAGCCTTGGCGATACAACGGCTATTTTCACGGTATTTATCGCCTGCTTGCCCATTGTATTTGCAGGCGCAATGCAAGGTACGCGCACCTTAGATAACCAACTGAATGCGCTGGCTAAAGTTTATCGGCTGCCTTGGTGGCAACGTCTAACGGATATTTATATCCCTCATATTATTTCCTATTTATTTCCTTCATGGATTACCGCATTAGGTACTTCGTGGAAAGTTGTCGTCATGGCGGAATTACTCAGCTCCAGTGACGGCGTGGGTGCAGCGCTGGCTATTTCTCGTGCGCAATTAGATACGCCTAACCTATTTGCATGGATCATAGCTGTATTGGGCTTGCTATTAGCCGCTGAATATTTGTTATTAGAACCGATAAAACGCCATGTTGAACGCTGGCGAGGAGCTAGCAAAGTATGAGCCAACTGGTTATTCAAGGGCTATCTCATAAATACGGCTTTAGTGAAGTACTAAGCTCTATTAACCTACAGCTCAACGCTGGGGAAACAGTTGCCCTTGTTGGCCCTTCTGGCTGTGGGAAAAGTACTTTACTACACCTTGTAGCCGGTTTATTAACGGCTAGTGAAGGCAAGATACATAATGGTTTTCGTGGCATGGCCTGCATGTTCCAAGAGCCACGCTTACTGCCGTGGAAAAACACCTTAGATAATATTGCATTAGGCTTAAAAGCTTTAGCTATCAACAAAACAGCGCGTCATAAACGAGCGGCTGAAATGGCCTTTACTGTAGGGTTAGCCAGCGAAGACTTAACGAAATACCCGCATGAATTATCTGGCGGCATGCAAAGCCGTGTAGCTTTGGCTAGAGCCTTGTCCATCACCCCTGACTTATTATTGCTGGATGAGCCATTTTCAGCCTTAGATATTGGTTTAAAACTGGAAATGTATGCACTGGTGCGCCAGCAAATCATAAAAGGGGCTACCAGTATTTTGATGATTACCCATGACCTAATGGAAGCCGTACGCTTAGCTGACCGCGTATTAATGCTTGCTGCCCAGCCCGGGCGTATTGTTGGCGAATATGCTATTGAACAACCCCATGCGCTACGTGATGATCGCTGGATATTCCAAACCACAGGCGAGCTTATGCAAGATGCTATTATTCGCAGCGGCTTTGGCTTGTCTGATGAGCCTTTGCCAGAAGCCTGCCACGCTCAGCACACGCACACAGGTTGCGCTGTATGAAAGACCTTAAACTCAGCCAAAGACCATTATTTTATTGTGGATTCCGCCCTTTTTTTACTCTTACCTGCCTTAGTGCGCTGCTGTTTATGGGCCTTTGGTTAAGTTACAGTCTAGGTTGGATTAGCTTATGGCAAATACCAGGCGGCTGGCTTGTATGGCACGCCCATGAGCTTATTTTCGGCTTTGCCAGCGCCGCCATTGCTGGTTTTGTGCTCACCGCTATTCCTGAGTTCACCCAAACACCCGCACTGTCTCCACGCCTTAGCCTGTGTCTAAGCAGTGTTTGGTTAGGCGCCCGCCTTGCCTATTTTAGCTCTGGCTTGGTTAGTCTTTACCCAGCACTGATTTTAAATCTTGTATTTTGGCTGATCTTATTACGCTATATCACGCCGCCTGTTTGGCAATTTTCACGCAAAAAACAATTGAGCTTCCCACTTTCACTATTGGCAATTGCCTTATTGCAGGTTGTTTTTTTTAGTCAGTTGCTAATGAATAAAAATGCGCTTATTTGGTTATATAGCTGTGTGCATTTATTAATGATACTCATCATTGTTGCCACCAGCCGTATTTCTATGAGCGTGATGAATAACAAGGTAGAAAATAAAGATGATACGACAACAGATCTAGTCTATATCGCCCGCCCTCCACTACGTTACTTAGCCATTACCAGCATTATTATCTGTGCTATCGCTGAACTTATCTTTGGCACCAGTGCCATTACAGGCTGGCTATCTTTAGCCGCCATGGCGGCAGTGTTTAATCTGTTAAATGATTGGCATATTGGCAAAGCATTATTTAGCCGTTTTGCCTTAATGCTTTACAGCAGCTATTGGTTAATGGCATTGGGTTATGGATTGCTAGGTTTAGCCTATTTAAAGGCGCCTATTTTACCATCAACAGGACGACATCTATTGACCGTAGGCGCTATGACGGTTTCTATCTTTACCGTACTTAATATTGTTTCGCGGATTCACTCAGGTTTATGGCTTGATCGACGTATTTGGCTCCCTTGTGCTGTGTTGTTATTAATCGCAGCCACTATTAGCCGAGCACTGGCCGGTTTTGTGAGTTATTTAGCGTATTTTCAAACATGGATTTTATTAGCAGGCATTCTTTGGCTAGCCGTATTTAGCTTATACGCCATCTATGTGCTGCCTATTTTATGGCGCAAACGTGAAGATGCCTTATGCGGCTGCGAAGAACCAAGCCATCATTAACCTGTAGTTTTACCTAATCTGCACTTTAGATAACTACAGCAATCAAGTAAGCCTCTACTTAATTGGCGGCTTGCACTGTGGCTTTGCAATTTAGGCACAGGCAAATCCACGCTGGCACACAGGCCTTCAATATCTAATAACACAATATCAGGGTTACGCCCGCCAATAAAACCTGCTTTACGAAAGCTCGCCATCTGCCGTGAAAAGGTTTCAGGCGCAATATTGAGTTGGCGCGCTAAGACAATTTGGCTGGTAGGCAAGGTTAGCCAAGCACTATTTTTTTGGATATATAAATCAACAAAGTAAGTCACCATACGTTGAGCCGCATTACTAATGGTGAGTAAATCAATACGGTTTAATGATTGCGTAATTGCCAGCGCCATCCCCTCTAACAATTGCATAGCTAAACTAGGCTGCGTCTGACAAAGGTTTAATAAGACTTTTTTAGGTATTTGTTGTAGCTGGCTATCTGTGACTGCTTGCGCGGATAACGGATATTGCGCATTAGGCACAAACATTAAGGTTTCAGCCATGCTGTCACCTGCTTCAAGGGTTTGAAAAACTTTCTCGTCCCCTTTAAAACTAGGGCGATACAAGCACACCGAACCGCTTTCAATCAGATAAAAATACTCTGCTTCTTGCTCAAAATAAAAAACATGCTCGCTAGCTTTAATATGGAGTAATGACGCCTGAGCCAATAGTTGCGTTTTTAAACTAGGTTCTAACTGCGCTAGAAAAGACTGTTTATGGAGTGAAAACGATAATAATGTACTCATAGCCTTGCATTCCTAGCGTTGAAAATTACACAAAAGCAAAAGCTGTTAGCCTATAAATCTATGACTAACAGCTCGTTTTACCACAGTTGTAAATCAAAAGCTGCCACTGATTGCCAAGGTTAAACTACGGCCCGGTGCTTTGATTTCATAACCACTTAACCCTTCAGTTAAATGTTCATGGTAGGTTTTGTCGGCAATATTGCTAAGGCGCGCATCAACACGTAAGGCTGACAAACCCGCCACCTGCCCAAAACCGTAGCCTAGCTGAGCGTCAGCGGTAACAAAGCCTGCCGTTTTATTCTCACTGCCATTACTAAAGCGCTTTGCAATACGGTCTTGCTTAGCTACCAAACGTAAGCCCGCATGCCATGACAAACCGATATCTGTCGGCTGCCCAATGCCTAAGCGCATTTCAGGGGCTGGCATTTGATACAACGGCTCATTATCTTGCTTGTTTTTACCACGTAACCATGTAAAACCAGCATCGAACATGAAATCAGCCACTGGGTAATTAAAGTCACCTTCCACGCCATAGATAATTACTTTATCAAGGTTTTCTGTACGCTTCATTGGTAGGCGATTTTGTGGATGAACTTGGTTCGTAACACGCCCTGCAATAAAGTCATCAATTTGTGTATAGAAGGTAGCCACTTGGAAGCTTTGCTCACCGTTACGTCCTTTTAAGCCCAATTCAGCGGTTAGCGAGCGTTCTGGCTTTAGCTGAGGATTGCCAAAGTGGAAATAACCATCACCACGTGCTGAGCCTTCAAAGCGCTCACGCATATCAGGCGCACGGTAGGCTTGTCCTAAATTACCATACAGATTTAAGGTTTCCGTCAGCGGCTGAACGACACCTACATTCCATGACAGATTATTATCACTGCGGCTTAAACCCGTCGTTTGTGATTCACCTTTTTGCTTGGCATCTCCTGAAACACGGTCATAACGTGCGCCAAGGGTCACTAAGCTAGAACCGATAGAAAACTCATCTTGTACGAACACACCAATAGATTTAATTTCACCACCTTTAAAGGGATCATTGCGTACAAACTTGTTAAAGAACGGCGCATTATTGCTGATATAGCGTTTGGGTTTGCCTTCCATTTTCCAGGCATCAACACCTACCGAGAGCCAGTGGTTATCTGTGATGGCACCATTCCATTGGCTACGTAACCCATGAGTAACAAAACGCACTTGGTTGTGCATGTAATCACGCTGTAAACGCTCAGCATAGGCTCGAATTTCACGGTACATTTCTTGACGATAAACATCCGTTGATAAGTTACCATTTAATACAGGTAAATCTAAGCCTACAGATAATAATTCGCGGTGCTGATTGGGTGAATGAATAGTGACTGTTCCCAGCGGTGGTGGCAAACCTGCACCACCGGGTTTTCCGCCTGTTCGCGCCGAACCTGGAAACCATACATCTTCATCATTATGGCGCTGCAAATTAACACGAAATACAACGTCCTCGGCTAAACGCTGTTTAAACTTTAAAAGATAACTATCTGAGTTATAGCCTGTGCGTTTTACACGCCCATCTGGGCTTTTATAATCATGTACATTGTTAGCCGCCACACCTACTAACAAGGCAGTGTTTGTATCACTTAACGTTACTAAGCCAGCGCCTGTAGTGGCTTTATCCACCGTACTATATGAAGTAGCAAAGCGTCCGCCTAACTTAAACTGCTCTGAAAACTGTGCTTCTGGCGTTAGCATATTCACTACCCCGCCCATAGCCCCGCTGCCATGCACTACGGAGCTAGGCCCTTTCACAACTTCAGCGCGCTCTAATAATCCTAAGCTCGCAAAGGACGCAATGGCACCTTGTGGCTGAGCAGAATTAACCCGAAAGCCGTCAACCATAATCACAATACTTTCTTTACTTAATCCTCGAATAACTGGGTTTTGCCCCCAAGCACCATCGTTTTGTAAGGCTAAACCTGCTTGCCCACGAAATAACTCCCCCACTACACCATGATCTGTAGCATCGGGTTTAACCACTGTAATGGCCTGTGGCGTTGTAAAACTATCACTATCATAACCACGCGCAGTGACTACTTGACCATCCAGCTCAACTGTATTTGCAAAGGAAAATGGAATACTCAGCAGCGTTAAACAGCTGACGGTTAATCGTGGAAATGGCGAGGGCATAAATAGCTCCTGACAAGAAAAGATACAAAACACTCAGCCAATCTAAAGCTAATGATAAGTATTCTCAATTGATAATTGTCAAGTTGCTAAAATTACATGATTTCTATGTTCTTTATCCGCTTGTTTTATTGGGATTTATTAGCTTTTTAAGTTAGTTTAATTCGCAATCATTTTTTAATCGTTAATCTTAGGAGCAATTATGAGCCGAAATAACGAAAAACATTGGTCAAACGTTGAGTATCTGCACCAAACCACAAGCAACCCAAATATTCATATTAAAGGTCAACACAGTTATTACAGCGATGCCTGGACTGGCAGTTTTGAGCACAGCGTGGTGCGTTATTTATACGGCGATGAGTACAGCCGCCAAGCATGGGAACCTCAATGGGAAATTGATCAACTTTATGTTGGTGATTATGTCTGTATTGGTGCTGAAGCTGTTATTTTAATGGGCGGCAACCACACTCACCGTATGGATTGGTTTAGCTTATATCCTTTTTTGGAACATATTACTCAGGCCTATCAAGGCAAAGGTGACACCCATATTGGTGATGGCGCATGGATTGGGATGCGCGCCATGTTGATGCCTGGAGTATGTATTGGTGAAGGCGCAGTCATTGCCTCTGGGGCTATCGTAACCAAGGACGTTGCACCTTACACTGTGGTTGCAGGCAACCCCGCCAAAGTAGTTAAACAACGTTTTTCTCAAGCAATTATAGATCGGTTATTAGCACTAAATATTTATCAACTGCCGACCGAGCAATTCAACGCTATACAAGCGGCATTATGCTCAAATGATATTGATTTTTTAGAAGACAGTCTAAAAAACTGGTTGGCTTAAAGGCAAAACTAGCAAACCACTGAGCAATTTTAGTCAGTCCATTTGCCTACTAAGCACCTATTATTCTATTTAGCTTAAAGCCTTGCCTTAGCTAGGCTTTAAGCAGGAGCCACTGTGCACTTTTTTTATGAGCCTTTGTATTTATTATAAAAGCTCTCACCACACATAACTTTAGTGAAGTCACCACTGGCTGTACTGGCTGATATTGGTTTATCAACCGCAACATAAATAAAGTTTTTCCTAATTTTTTTATCTGCACTAACAGCGATGAGTTTTCCATTGCGATCATATCGATCTGAATCATAATTCACGCAGTAGCCAATAGTGCTTCCAGAAGATTTGGTTTTTACAAGCATCACATGGTTATATGTAAACTGATAGCCTTGATTTTCATTGGTCAGATCTGTTCCCATTTTCTCACTTTCAACAAATGGGCGAGCCAAGCGATCAATAGCAGCCGCATACTCTGCATCCATACGCTGACTGACTACTTTTAAATCTGCCTCGGTAGCCGTCGAATACACAACGCCTTGCTTCGTTTTTTCAAGGCTATAGGCTTCCCATTCTTCAGCCTCGTTAACAAAGCTCATCGCTCTCCCAATCAGATCAGACGTGCGCGCCCATAAATTTTCGTTATTTCCAGTGGTACCGCAACCACTCATCAGCAATGTTGAAAGCAAGGTTAGCGATAAAATACTTTTTTTCATGTTCTCTCCTACAAATTAATCCAATACTGCTCAGTTTTATTGGGAGGTGTATGAGGCTTATATACCACAACAGCATCATGAGCTTCACTATACAAGAAAAGCTATTCACTTCTTTGCAATAGTCCACTAAACTGGAATTTTGACTAATCAGTCAAACGATTTTAAAGATAAGTATAATACTTAAAATTCAGAATTAGCTTATTCGGGAGAAGCTGATTCACATCAAATTAGGCTCCATATTTTTTTCATTATAGTCACCTAGGATACTCATAAAAAGGAAAATCACATGAACAAATGGACTGGCGAAATATACAATAATAACAATATAAAACTAATGAAATTCCATATTTTCTTTTCAAT